>JANMMV010000794.1:0-13828 GCA_031373565.1 Saprospiraceae bacterium | reverse complement strand
TGGCAAATATGCCGCCGAAGCAGCCGTCAAAATCTGTCAGGCACTTATAGACGATAAGGAATACGATATGACTGACGATATCCAGCAAATGAGGGAGCTTAGAGAAGCACAACGACTCGGACCAAGTACCGGATCTATCGTCGAAGAAGCCGTAGCAAGGGGTATTCCCTGGATAAGACTTAATAAATATTCACTTTGTCAACTTGGATATGGCGCTAATCAAAAAAGAATTCAAGCGACCGTCACTAGCGAGACAAGTAGTATAGGCGTCGAGATAGCTTGTGACAAAGAAGATACTAAATTTCTTCTACAACAAGCTGAAGTTGAAGTACCCAAAGGTGAAATCATCAGCAGAGAGAGCAGTCTTGAAGAAGCTTGCCGATATGTCAGATACCCATTGGTTATCAAGCCCATAGACGGTAATCATGGTCGTGGCATAACAGTCAATATTACAACCTACGAAGAAGCCGTTGACGCTTTCCATGCGGCTAAAAAAGTATCTCAAAAAGTCATCGTAGAAAAATATATCATAGGGGAAGATTACAGATTGCTTGTCATCAATAATAGACTCATCGCTGCTGCAAAACGTTCGCCTGCACATGTCATAGGCGACGGCAAATCGACTGTCAAAGAACTGATCGATATTGTCAATTCAGATCCGAGACGCGGATATGGTCATGAGAATGTACTCACTATGATAACGATTAATGACCTTACCAAAACCATCATTGCTGCTAAAGGCTATACAGAAGATTCCATCATCGCTTCAGGCGAAAAGTTAGTATTAAAAGACACAGCCAATCTAAGCACGGGCGGTACGGCAGAAGATGTTACCGATATCGTTCATCCAGCTAATGTTGCGATGGCTGAACGCATTTCTAAGATTATCGATCTAGATATCTGTGGTATCGACATCATGACGAGTGATATCAGCCAACCGTTATCAGATACTGGTGGGGCAGTCTTAGAAGTAAATGCAGGTCCTGGATTCAGAATGCACTTAGCACCGACAAAAGGTCTTCCTCGTAATGTAGCAGCGCCGGTGGTTGATAAATTATTTCCAAAACAAGGAGACACAGGTCGGATTCCGATTATAGCAATTACAGGCACAAATGGCAAAACCACGACGAGCAGATTGATCGCTCATATGGCCAAAATGCATGGCTTTAGGGTTGGATACACAACCAGTGATGGTGTATATATTCAGAATCGTATGCTCATGAAAGGTGACTGCACAGGACCAGTGAGCGCAGAATTTGTGCTCCGTGATCCGACGGTCAATTTCGCAGTCCTTGAGTGTGCGCGTGGTGGACTTTTGCGGTCAGGACTAGCCTTCTCACAGTGTGATGTGGGCATAGTGACTAACGTTGCTGCAGATCATTTAGGACTCAAAGGGATTCATACACTCGAGCAATTAGCGAGAGTGAAGGCAGTCATTCCAGAAACGGTCATGCCATCGGGTTATGCCATCCTGAATGCTGACGATGACCTTGTTTATGAAATGAGAAAGAACCTGACTTGTAAATTGGCTTTGTTCTCGATGAATGAAAATAATCCGCATATCAAAGCACTGCAGAGACGTGGCGGAATTACAGCAGTTTATGAAAATGGATACGTAACATTGTGCCGTGGTGAGTGGAAAATGCGTATCCTCAGAGCCGATAAAATTCCACTTACCTTCGGTGGGAAAGCAGAGTTTATGATTCAAAATATCCTTCCAGCAGTGATCGCAGCAGATGTACAAGGTATCAGTATTGAAGATATGAAAGCAGCTTTAGAGTCGTTTATTCCTTCTAGTTCACAAACGCCGGGCAGACTCAATTTATTCCAATTTCAAAACTTCCAAGTACTCCTTGACTTTGCGCACAATCCAGCGGGCATGAGTGCATTACAAAAATTTACAGATAATCTCGACGCAACACGCAAGGTCGGTATTATCGCCGGAATCGGCGATCGTAGAGAAGAAGACAACCATGAAATGGGCAAAATCATCGCCCAAATGTGTGATGAAGTTATTATCCGCCAAGACAAAAACCTAAGGGGTAAGACCGAACTTGAATTGATAAAAATGGTCGATGATGGTATCAAAGCTTACGATCCGAACAAGAAAACGACGATCATTCCTTCAGAAAAAGAAGCGATCATGCATGCAGTAAAAACGGCACAGAAAGGATCACTCATCATCGTTTGTAGTGATGTTATTCCAGAAGCGCTCGAACTCGTCACAAAATTGAAAGAGCAGGAAGCCAGTGGAGAGGTGGTGTTTGGAGGGTAAGGAAAAGCGTTGGATGATTAGGTAATAAAGAATAATTTTACAAATTAAGAATACTACGAATGCTGGGTTCTGAAGGACACAAAGGAAGCGATATTTGATTATAACTTTTGAAATAGCCTGCAATTTGGGAATAAAGCAATATTTTTGTGTTTGAAAATAACGAGTCATGGATGTAATTAAGATCAAAGCATATACCACCGATAGTACCCACCTAAAAGCTATTAAGGCCTTTATGAAGACTTTAAAAATAAAGTTTGAAGTCTCCAAAGAAATGAAGAGCCCTTACGATCCTGAGTTTGTAGCTAAGATAAAAAAGGGAGATCAAGAATTTTCTGAGGGAAAAGGCATAAAGGTGTCTGTTGCTGATTTCAAGGAATTATGCAAATAGAATTAAGTTCTGAAGCCATCGATCATCTTGAATATTGGAAGAAAACTGGTAACAAGGTCGTTTTAAGGAGGATTAGGAAGCTAACTGATTCTATTTTGGAAAACCCTAACACAGGTATTGGTAGGCCGGAGGCACTAAAATATGACCTTTCCCCCAAATGGTCTCGAAGAATTACACAAGAGCATAGATTTGTGTATCTTGTAGAAAATGAAACATTGTTTATTTATTCGCTTAAAGGGCATTATGACAAATAGCCCCAAATCCAACACATGCAAAAATATTCAATAGCCATCCACGGCGGTGCAGGTACACTGCTACAAGGAATGATGACACTCGAGAAAGAACAAGCTTATAAATCTGCTCTGCAAGATGCATTAGATATCGGGTACACCATTCTTGAGAAAGGTGGAACTGCCCTTGATGCAGTCGAAGCGACTGTCATTTCGCTGGAAGATTGTGATTTATTCAACGCGGGAAAAGGAGCCGTTTTTACGGCCGAAGGAACCCACGAAATGGATGCATCAATTATGGATGGTAGTAATCTAAAGGCAGGCGCAGTCTCTCTGATCACAGGTATCAAAAATCCAGTCAGCCTTGCGAGGGATGTCATGGACAAGACAGAACATGTGTTTCTTGCTGGTGAAGGCGCAATGCAATTTGCCAAAAGTCTCGGTTACAATATCGAGTGGCCAGCTTATTTTCACAATGATTTTAGATATGAGCAGTGGCAGGAGATCAAAGGAAGTAATACCTTCCAGTTAGATCATAGCGATAAAAAAGATTCAAAATTTGGAACAGTAGGTGCAGTCGCTTGTGATCAAAATGGCAACATAGCAGCTGCAACTTCTACCGGTGGCATGACCAATAAAAAATGGGGACGTGTCGGCGACAGCCCGATGATTGGTGCTGGCAATTATGCCAATAATAATACTTGTGCTGTGAGTTGTACCGGAAGTGGTGAGTATTTTATACGTGGCGTAGTGGCCTACGATGTCGCCTGCTTGATAGAGCATAAAGAAATGTCTCTCCGAAGTGCCGCTGATGAGGTTATTCACAAGAGAGTACTTGCTTTGGGTGGTGATGGTGGGTTGATAGCAGTCGATAAAGACGGAAATGTTGCCTTACCTTTCAATACAGAAGGTATGTATCGTGGCTATAAGCTATCAACTGGCGAAAGTGAAGTGCTGATTTATGGAAATGATTAACTCGAACCTAATGATAAAAAAATCTAAACATTAAGAAAATAAGTGTCATTAAGCTCAAACCCTTAATTTTCTTAATTTCTTAATAGTAGAATAACCACTAGCAAAAGGCAGCATCCATCGGCAATACAGTTACACGTTTTCGTTCGATGTCAAGCTGATCGCCATTGGCCAATACATGCGTTGTAAGATTTGTCAGCGTAATAGGGGTTCCCTCTTCGAGAATATCGATGTTATTATGTTTTAGATTTGTGGGATCAAAAACAATGATCATACCAGAACCGATGACTTCAAAGTGATTGCGATCTTTGATCACCAAACCTGTATCTTCGGAGAGTCCAACACCAATCAAATGAGGAAAATGAGCCACTGCCTCTGCTAATCTGCCGAATCTTCCACGGCGAATAAAATGAGAATCAATGATGATATTGGATATAAAACCCATCCCTTTGTTCATTCCCACAGCGCCCTTGTAAAATGACTCCGAACTACTACCACCTGTGATCATTTCATCGGACATGCACATCGCACCTGCGCTGGTGCCGGCTATGACTATTGGGTCGTTTTTGAGCCTTTCCAATAGTATTTGATGTATCGTGGTACCACCTATATGTTTGGTAATCTTGGATTGATCTCCGCCCGAAAACATCACACAATCGGCATTTTTAATCAAGGTTATATTCTCTGGTAATTCAGATTGCTCTCTTTTGCGGATATCAGCGATGAAGACATTTGTACAACCCAATTTGGCAAATGCTTTTTGATAATTAAGAATGACTTCATCGGGTATACTCGAAGCCGTAGGTATGACGACGATATTAGCAGAATTGCCTCCACTTTCCTTCACTACTCGTGCCAAAATACCACTTGTAATGTACTCTAAAGTATAGATTTCGCTTTTTTCAATGCCTTTATCTTCATTCCCCCCGATCGGTATCAATGTGCCTTTGAATTCCATGTGAATAAGTATGGTTGGTGCAAAAGTAGAGATAATTGGGGTATTATAGTAGATTTTAGAAGTCTAATGTTTAGTTTAGTTTTGGACGGGACCTTCCTATGGTCAGGTCATGCTCTTCGCTCTACTTCCTTTCAGTTGTGCTCGCTTTGATCCTTGACGCAGCCGAACTACTAGGATGAGACATACCATCGAAATAGTATTTTGCAAAAAATGTTATCCGGTTGTGTTACATTTGCACGAAGTCTTTTCTTTCATTCATTTCAATCCAAGCCCATGATGTCCAAATACACTGCATTTTTATTCATTGTTGCTTTCCCTTTTTTGGCGATAAGCCAGCAAAACAAAAAAGATAATATACCATCCAAAGATCAAAGCGCCTTAGACCTAAATACTGCTTTGAAACCAGTCAAATGGCGTAATATTGGGCCTTTCAGAGGTGGCCGATCAGTAGCGACATCGGGCGTTGTGGGCAATATCAATACTTACTACATGGGTATTACGGGTGGTGGACTATGGAAGACAGAAGATATGGGAATTACTTGGGCAAATATTTCTGATGGATTCTTCAAGACTGGATCGGTTGGAGCTGTGGCAGTAGCAGAAAGTGATCCAAATGTTGTGTATGTGGGTATGGGCGAGCATGCCATACGGGGGGTTATGACACATCACGGAGATGGAATGTATAAGTCTACAGATGCTGGCAAAACTTGGAAAAAAATTGGCCTAGACCTTACTCAGCATATCGCACGTGTCGTCATTCATCCAAAAAATCCTGACATTGTTTATGCAGCAGCACAAGGTGCATTGTATAGTCCTTCAACAGATCGCGGTATCTATAAATCAACAGACGGTGGCGCTACTTGGACAAAAACTTTATACGTCGATGACAAAACGGGTTGCGCTGAGATCTCAATGGATATGAATAATCCGACCATCCTATACGCAGCTATGTGGGAACACGGACGTCAACCATGGAAAATAACGAGTGGTGGACCTGGCAGTGGCCTCTATAAATCAACAGATAGCGGTGCCACTTGGGCAAAAATGGAAGAAGGATTACCTAAAGAAATGGGTAAAATGGCTATCTCAGTTTGTCGATCCAATTCTGAAAAGATATATGCTTTGATAGAAAGTGATTCGAAGAAGGAAGCAGGTGGTCTATTTGTGTCAGAAAATGCTGGAAAGACATGGTCTCTTGTAACCAATGATCATAGATTAGTACAGAGAGCATGGTATTACATAGAGCTCTACACTGACCCACAAAATGAGAACACAATATACGTATTAAGCGCACCATTTCTAAAATCGATCGATGGTGGCAAATCTTGGGAAGTGCTGAGTACACAGCATGGTGACCATCATGATCTTTGGATCAACCCTCATAATTCACGTAATTTTGTACTGGCCGATGATGGGGGCGCATGTGTTACGTTCAATGGCGGAAAATCATGGTCAAGTCAAGGCAATATGCCTACAGGACAGTTTTACAGAATCAATGTAGACAATCAAAATCCCTATCGAATCTATGCTGGCCAACAAGACAATTCGTCCGTTGTCATAGCCAGTAGTGAACCAGGTGGGAGTGGTATTTCTAGAGAGAGTTGGACTTATTCTGCAGGTGGTGAAAGCGCATTTCTAGCTTTTGATCCCGAAGATCCAAGATATGTGATGGGAGGAAGTTATCTCGGTACGATTGACATCTTAGATACCAAAGCAAAAGCAGGTACAAGTATCATGGCAGCACCTATTCAATATCTAGCCAAAGACCCTAAAGATATGAAATACAGGTTTAATTGGAATGCACCGATTATACACTCAAATCACGAAAAAGGTACTTTTTATCATGGTGCGCAGTTACTCCTAAAAACATCAGATATGGGCAAAACGTGGAGCGAAGTTTCTCCCGATCTTACTCGAAATGATAAATCAAAACAAGGTCCCGGTGGAGGCCCTTATACCAATGAAGTTGTGGGTGCTGAAAATTACGGAACTTTGGCATATGTTGTAGAATCGCCAATAGAAAAAGGTGTGATCTGGACAGGTAGCGACGATGGTTATGTACAAGTGACGCTTGATAATGGTAGAAGCTGGACGAACGTAACACCCAAAGATCTCAAAGATTGTTTAATCAATGCGATAGAAGTATCTCCATTTGATAAAGGCACTGCATACATCGCTACTACCAGATATAAGTTCAATGATCACACCCCAGGGCTTTATAGAACAAAAGACTACGGCAAATCGTGGCAAAATATCAGCAGTAACTTACCAAAAAACGCCTTCACCCGTGTCGTCAGAGAAGATGATAAGATCAAAGATTTGCTTTATGCGGGTACCGAATTTGGTATTTATATTTCCTATGATGGTGGTATCGATTGGCAATCATTACAATTAAATTTACCGATCACACCTATTACAGATTTGAGAGTACATAGAGACAACCTCATCGCTTCAACATCAGGTCGCGCAATGTGGGTTTTAGATGACTTAACTTTGATTAGACAGTTTAAAAAATCAAACAATGAGTTGTTGGTATATAAGCCATCGTCAGCAATGCTAACCAATGGAAGTAGTGAACTCAATGGGTCAAGTGAAGATTTTAAGGGTAGTAACCCTTTTCAAGGTGTCAATCCTGCTACAGGATTGGTTCTTTATTATAATCTGCCAGAGTTGAAACCAGAAGATGTGCTGACATTAAAAATTACAGATTTGAAAGGTGTACTTGTGAGACAGTTTTCTTCGAAAGCAGATTCTACTTTCAAAAAATACGATGGAGGCCCTTCGGTAGAGCCCAACCTTTCTAAAAATAAAGGTTTGAATAGATTCGTTTGGAATCTAAGACACAAAACGATGCCGGGTGTATCAGATGTGTATATTGAAAGTAGTTTTTCTGGACATAAATCGATCCCAGGCACATATCAATTGACACTATCGTACGGCGACAAAATTGTCAACACCTCAGCGGAAATCAAAAATAATCCAAATTATCCGACCACAATCGAAACCTATAAGGCATATGATGAACTTATGTCAAGAATGGAAAAAAATGTGACAGCAATGCATACTATGGTCAACGAAATACATAAAAAGAGAACTCAATTAGAACTTTTGACAGCTACTATGGGATCAGATGAAAAATTAAAAAGCATTAAAGATCAAGGTCAGACGATCATCAAAACCGCGAAATTGTGGGATGAAGACATGGTACAGAGACTCTCAAAAGCATATGATGATGTCGAAAATTTCCCCAATAAGTTTACCGCAGAATACATGTTTATGATGAATCAATCAGAAAGCGACATACCGCAAATCAATCAATCGACACTTGATCTCTTACGCGAAATGGATGCCAAGTGGACATCGTTGAAAAACCGGGGTGACGAGTTGTCTCAAAAGCTGATTCCCGACATTAATAAACAACTATGGAATGCTGGAATCGGTGGGATCTGGTAAGGCTTAGTCAAAAAAATAAGCTATGCTGTACTTCAACATAGCTTATTTTTAGTCTTAATTACCTACATATTTAATTTCTAAATCCCAACTTATTAACAAGCAGGTTTAGTATTTACCTTATTTATCTTAACCTATTTTTTTACCAATACTAGTTAACCTTAATAATTTGAGTAGAACCAAGTACTTTTACTGTACCAGCTTGAATATCTAATACAGAGTTGGCTGGCATATTGGTATTATTAATATCCTTAAGATCCACATTCTTGATATTGACCGTATTTCCACCTTCTATTTTTATGCCAGCATTGGTACCCATTGACGTGAAGTCAACTGTAATTTCCGGTTTTTGCGTTTCACTCAAACCCATTAGGGTTAGATTTTTGTTGATCGTCAGTGGATTAATAAGCACACTAGATAAGGTTGTTGGTTGATCATAGATTACAGTGCCCCCATCAATAATACATCCTATCGCTTCACGTAAAGTACCAGTACCTGCATCAGCAGAATTAGTAACTATAGAAGTTCCTATTTCGTAAATGGTAACGGTTTTACTAACTTCTGCCGCGGTAATTAGCATAGGTCTCCCACTAGGACTATCTGTATCCCTGATAAAAATCAAACCTTCTACTGCCAAATCTTCTGGAGTATTGATATACTGTATAAAGATTGGCGAAGCAGGATTAGAAACATCAAAGATCATGACGTCACCTGATCTTTCGATCCCAATAAATGCATAAGTCTTTCCTTCTATTACGCCGATGGCTACTCCTTCAGGTTCTGGACCTTTATTATCGCTTCTACCATCAAAAGATGCAGACGTTCCATCAGAGTTGAAAAGATTAGGAGATTTCAAAGCCGTAATACTTTCAAGCTGATTTCCACTGTCAAAGACCAAAGTTCCTGATGTATTCCATATTGAAAATGATCTCGCACCTAAGGCATCTATTCTATCGAAATCTCCATCGCCATCCGTATCTCCTGTTGCATTTGTCAATTGAAGCCTTCCGAGATTAGCATTCAGTTTTAAGGTAGCCGCATTAGGAAAGATGGTCGGGTCCAATACATAACCTGCAGCACCGACCCTTATTTCTTCTGAATATCCTGTATAGGCTCTAGAATCTCCTTCATTCGCAGATATCAAGTATGTTTGTCCACCGATAGTGAAACTAGCTATTGCGTCCGGCTGATACATGCCCGACACTGGCCAATTTTGTATATTTATTCTATTGGGTGCCACATCTTGATCACTTGCATCTAAACCATTACCCACTGCGTTATGATTCTTCAAACCTAGCGGTAAAATATTGGTAAATGTTGCGGTTGCAATGTCTAAAACGGCAATAGCATTGTTTTCTTGCAGGGAAACGTATCCAACCGACCCATTATTAGAAAAGGCGATATACTCAGGTTCGAAATCCATAGAGGCATTCGCGCCAGGACCATAAATTCTTATTCCTTGACTCCTTAGGGCAGTCTCTTGTCCATTATAAGCGGTAAAACTTGCTTGTTGCACTGTAGCATTAGCAGCGCCAGTACTTATGTCAATGATACTTACCGAACCCTCAGGGTCAAACGATGTACCTTGACCATAACTATTAGGCTCTCCTTCGTTAGCAGTTAATACTTTTGAACCATCGGGCGTGAAAGTAACCATATCAGGAAGGAAACCAACATTCACAGACTTTATATGAGCTCCCGTCGCTGCAGTATAAATGGAAACCCTTCCCGTATCTTGTGCGGAAGTTGTCGTATTTACAACGGCATAGGCCACTGCCAAAAGACCATTTTTAACAGCAACGCTGTTAGGCAATATCGTTCTGTTTGACGGAGGCGTAAATCCTGGCGAAATTGTACCACCGAGTGTTAAACTCCCGTCGTTAGCAACATTAAAAAACTCTACGATAGGTCCTGCAACTACATACAATCTTTTACTCACGGGATCAAATGCAGGAATTTCACTACCATTTGCACTTACTATTGAGCCCGTTTTCCTCATAAATGTACATGAATTGTTCTTTATTAGTATATTTTGTACGGTGGGAGAACCAAGAACTAGTCCTGAAGATGGGCTTCCGATGGTGAGTATAGCTGTTTCGTCTGACTCTTGAATGCCGTCATCTGAAATTGTCAAACTGACTGTGCCAGAAGTTTGACCTGCAGGAATAGTAATCGTTGCACTTGACAAAAAGTAATCTGCTGGTGTTATATTTGTTCCAGTGATACTTAACGTAACTGTTTGAGCAGTAGCAGAAGGAGCAGATGCTGTCGCCGTAATCACTATGACGGTGCTGTTTGTCTCTTCACCAATATTAGCATTTACTGAGAGTGCCACAGTAGGGAAATCGTTATCGGTAATGGTGACATTCTGACTTATTGTGTTTCCTAGTGTTAGACCTGATGTGGGGCTTGATATCGTCAAGACAGCCGTTTCTGTACCTTCTACTAATAAGTCATCGACGATCGTGAAATTAACAGTGCCCGTAGTTTGTCCATTGGGAATAGTAATAGTCGTATTTGATAATGTATAATCGCCGACGGTTATATTTGTCCCACTGACGCCTAATGACACTGTTTGAGCTCCAGACACAGCAAATGACGCTGTCGCAGTAACGGTTACAACCGTTGCATTTGCTTCTGTAGCTGCAGGTGTACTTACGCTCAAATTGACAGTTGGTACTGGTGGAAAATCATTGTCTGTAATTACCACATTCTGCGTGGTTGTGGTTCCCAATGATAAACCAGATGATGGACTAGATATGGTCAAGACGGCTGTTTCCGTCCCTTCTATATTAATGTCGTTAAGTACAGTAAAAGTGACCAATCCAGTAGTCAAACCACCGGGTATCACAATGCTTGTGTTACTAAGTGTGTAGTCAGTACCAGTAATACCAGTACCGCTCACCGTCAACAATACACTTTGATTACCAACGACCGGAGCTGTTGAGGTAGCCGTAACCGTTACAACTGTCGCGTTTTCTTCTGAAGCTGTATTGGTACTCACTGTTAAGTTTACTCGCGGTAATAATGATTTTGGAGCAAAAGCCACACCCTTGATAACAGTCTCAGCATCTGACGTATATAGGACTACATTATTTGCCGTCGTAACACTTATGTCATTATTCAATCCAGCTGTATCGTGCAATCGTATTAGACTATTTGCAGAAAGAGCTCCTAGACCAGAACTTATATATAAATAAGCACCACCAATCGATGCAACTTCGGCTGTCAAGCCAAAACCGCCAAAAGCTGTTGTATACGAACCTCTTGCTATCCATGTTCCAGAAACTAAAGCGTATTTCAAAATAGAACCAGCTGTGTTAGATGTAGCAGTCACTACATATAAAATATCAAAAGTCCCGTTGTTAGCAGAAGACAACAAATAGAAATCTTGCAAATTCGCATTATTAGGAACGCCCGGTAAATTTGTGATTGTCGAACCTGTAGGTAATGAAGATGTTGCGACCTGAGAAACGGTAGTTGTTGAACTTGATCGCCCAACATATACGACGCCGCCAAAGGATTTGATTCCCCTAAAGTTTCCTACAGGCGATGGAGCAGACGTCCCATTACTATATTGCCCACCTTGATCAGCAATAAAAAAAGTGGTCGTGTCTAAGCTTGTCGAAGACCGAGTTTGGTTTCCACTTGCACCCGTGTAAGTAGTCATGATTTTTACCTGCCCCGTATTTCCAATACTGATGACTGCTCTCGGATTGAGCGTATTTACGTTAGCTGTAGTGTTAGTAGATCTTACACCATTAAAACAGAAGAGCGTACCATCATTATTTGTTGATCCATACAATGTAGATGTAGCTGACGCTGAAACTCTAATACTATCAATAGAAATCGACTGTACTGGCACAGGCTGCATACTAGTTACTTTATTCAGCTCAACCACATTTGCGGTCGTATTTGAAGCATTGGAGTTAGAAACGATAGCCATAATGCTGCCTTCATTGATCGTTTGCACCTGTCTTCTAATCAAGGAAGGATGTGTAAATTCGCCGCTTTGTGGAGATTGCGCAACATATACTTCACTGACTCCGGGAGTAGGCGTACCCAATTGTACATTGATAAAAAAACCAAAATTTCCAGTGGTGGTAAACTGGCCGATTAAAACTCTATTATCCGTTCCTGAACCAGTTGCACCCGACGTTGTACTATATATCGCAAAACCATTTGGTAATGACGCGGTAGAAAATCTTCTACTAAGCTGGGTGTCATAAAAGGTATTAAAAGGTGGTAATGACAAATCAGCCCCTGTGTACGAAGCTGCTAGTGCATTTGGAGTATTATTAAATCGACCATCGCTAACGCTGAGAAGCCCACCCATTTGCGGGTTTGTATTAGCTAGTGAAGTAGCAAGACCCCCATCGGAGTCGTTAATTTTTAACGTTCCTTTTCTTGTTCCGCCACCAGACCCAAAAGAGAACCAAGAATCTACCATGGTACCACCAATCGTTAAATCAGTATTAGCAACCACGTCTGCAGAGAAGTACCCATTGACTGTCTCATTCCAAAATGGCGCTGAAGAGTAAAATACCAACGAATCAATATCACCACCTCCTGACTGTGAGCCATAAACTGATTGCAATGTGTAACCCGGAAGCATGTTTACATATACTCTATACGTCCTCGACCCAACGGGAATTCCGTGGTTCGTTTGATCTAGGGTGTTAGAAATATAAAATGTTTCAACTTCAATACCCTCTAATCCGATACCTGTTTGCCCAGTTAGGATTGAAAAATAAGGAATTAATACAGCGAGTAATACAAATCGTAACTTAGACATATTCATTTTTAATATTATTTATTTCATGATACCTTTTCCTTGCACAGACTTTTTCTTTCTTAATTTAATAAAAACTTTATAATGGAAAATTAGAAATGCATCCTACATTACATTTATCAGCAGTATTTGAATTAAAAGAAGAAAAAACGATACTAGCAAGATTGAATTATATTTTAAATAACTCAAAAAGCAAAAGTAGGTAAGCTCGCGGTCAATAAGAATATGAAATCAAAAATTCATAATTTCATAACAATCGAGCACATTTATGGTACTCTATCTTAACATTACTAACTAAAACTTAACCGATAATTTACAAATTCTTAATACGCATGCATTATCCTAGCGTCACAAGATTGCCAATTTTACCTGCTCGAATCTCGCTTTCTAAATAACGAGAAAAGGCATCTTCACATTAAACACGTAAAGAGCAGCGCTCACTCATTAAAGGAACTCACTACCATACATACAAACCGCATTGCTTAAAACGCCTAAGCACAGTCAAGAATTTATACGGGACAACCTTAACGGATCCACGATGACATCTTATTTGCAAAGCTCTTCAAAACAACGTATCCCAGAACACATCTTTCCCTCACAAATTATTTGCTTCTTATTTTTCAGACGGCATGAACATGATTTGTCAACACGATTAATTACAAGATAATCCAAATTTACCAAGCAGCGCTAATAGATCAGTGACATTAATCAAACTGTCATTATTTATATCATTGGCACAATTACTACACGAAAATCCAAATTG
>JANMMV010000767.1:0-7965 GCA_031373565.1 Saprospiraceae bacterium | reverse complement strand
TCTGTTTACTTCTTTCAATACATGATTTCGGAAGCATTCTCGAAACTATATGATCTTCCTGCGAATCTATCGCCATTTATTGACCCTGCGATGACTTCAGATCAATATAAGGAACTTATGCGCAGCGTTATAGTAGGCGATACAGATACTAGGCATGTCGTTTTACTGGAGATCGAGCCTACTATTCAGACAACATATATAGATATGCTAAGTACGGGAATAGAACTAGACATTCCTGTAATCTGCCTTACCAAAGTGATGAAAATAGGTAATCAGCTTTTCTATCATGATGAGAATGGAGCACCCATTTTGATTAAAAAAATATACAACAGGGTTATTTTTGATGAGCTATACCAACGTCCAGATTTGAAAGTTGATTTTTCATTTACGGATGATCTTGATGTGGAATGGGTGGGACATCCCAACTGGTTTTACAGAATAAGTAAATATATAGTACCCTTTCTCAAAAACAAATATGTGCCAGAAACTCATTTTTTGCATGAGTTAGAAGGTAAAATACCTACAGATCTTGAGAATTATGTCTTGAAACCTTTATTTTCGTTTGCCGGAGCAGGCGTTATCATCGATGTCACTCAGCAGGATATCGATAGCATACAAGATAAGTCTAATTTTGTGTTACAACGCAAGGTTACTTACGCTCCCGTTATTGAAGCACCAGGAGAACCTGTCAAAGTAGAGATACGTATGCTAATGATATGGCCAAAGGAAGAGGCGAGACCATTTATCGTCACTAATTTATCTCGATTATCGAAGGGCAAAATGATCGGTGTCAAATACAATAAAGATAAGGATTGGGTCGGCGGTAGTGTCGGTTTTTTTGAGCACTAATAATTTGTTTTTTTCTAATGATTAGTAGTATGGTTACTTTGACCTATAAACATCTATTTTATGCTTATTGATCGATAGAAAGCCATATGTTGTCTATTGTTATGAACTTTAGTTTTCAAATAATGCTTATATCTGTTACATAAATAAATATCTAAACATGACAGTTTATAAAGAATTCAAAGTAGGTGGTGGTAGTAGTCCATTTGGATTTTTAGGACCATTAGTCGGAATGGCAGTATTTTTTGCCATTATGTATTTTGTGGCAAAAGGCGTTTTTAGCCTGCTTAGTTGGCTTGCAATACCGCTTTTCATCGGTACGTTGATTCTTGATTATAAAGTAGTAGTCGATTACTTTGCTTTTATCATTAAGTTACTGAAAGAAAATATCCTGATGGGCGTGCTAGCAGTAGTGGTTACTTTTTTTGCATATCCCTTCGTCACAGGATTCTTGTTTTTTAAAGCATTAGCCAAAAGACAAGTAAACAAACTGGTTGACAGAGTTGAAAAAGAAAAAAGTACTTTTGCCGATTACGAAGAAGTAAAAGAAGAGGAAGCGCCATTTTTAGAATTGCCACAAATGCCGAAACCAAAGCAAGCAACGCCACAATCTCGGGGCAATGACTACGATGACATGTTCAAATAATGTATGTTTTCATTTTTTATAGTGTAATAGGCATAGCATTACTAATTTACTACGCAGCAACACTGTATAAGTCTTACAAATCGGTTTCGCTACAACGGATCAAAAATAGCGAACTTCGTGCAAGCTCACCACTGATAGAAAAAACGAAAGTTTCTATCATCATACCAGTTCGGAATGAAGAGGCAACCATTGAAACTTGCATCAAATCAATTTTAGCCAGTCAATATCAAGCTGATTTCTACCAAGTCATTGTAGTTGATGATCATAGTACCGACAGCACAGCAGAAATTGTTAAAAAAATCAAATCAGTCAAATACATTCTGAATGATGGCGCCGGAAAAAAGCAAGCTATAGCACACGCAATTGCTGTTGCTGAGCATGATTTAGTCCTTTGCACTGACGGAGATACCTTAGTAGGCAATCAGTGGATATGGCATCATGTGCTTTCATCACGTGACCATTCTTTTTCGACTGGTATCGTTAAGTACAATGCCGACAAAACTACCTTAGGTGCCTTACAGATACACGATAATTCAGCTACAATGTGCTTGACTGCGTATGGAATAAATAATCATCGCTGGCACGTGGCTAATGGTGCAAATATGTCTTTTGCGAAATCGTTCTATACATCTACAGGTGGCCATCTTGAAAATCAACACATACCAAGTGGTGATGATGTTTTTCTGGTTAAGAAAGCACAAGAATTGAATGCTGCTATAGGATTTATTGATGATTTGGATGCTGCCGTAAGCACTCAAGCGGAGTCGACTTGGCGTTCGTTTTGGCAGCAAAGACAACGGTGGTCCAGCAAAACGATGATCGTAAACGATACAAATTTAGTTTTCTTTCAAGGTGTAACCTTTATCATTTCGCTGTTCATAGTAGTAGGCTTGATGCTCGGTTGGATGATATCTCCATCATTTATCCTTGGGGTTGTTGTACTTTTTATTATTAAATTGATTGTAGATTTTCTATTCCTCAGCAGCGTGCATAGATGGCTAGGATACAGTGGGTTTTTCAATGGGTTTGTATGGGTTAGTTTTGTCTATTTGTGTTATGTAGTTTTGATTGGTGTGTATGCGCTTTTCCCGAAGCGATATACGTGGAAGGGCAGAGATGTGTTATCGTAGGTGCAGGATAATTTTGTACTACGTGTAGTCCTACATCGATCATGTTTTACTTTTATTTATCGCACGACCCTCGCAACTAGGATTCTAATATCTGTAAGCGGTCGATCTGCTTCATCTGTTTTTTGGGATGTGATGGCATCAATGACTTCCATACCTCTTACCACTCGTCCAAAAACTGTATATTCTTTGTCAAGTTGGGGAGAACCGCCGATGGTTGTATATTTCGAAATTGCATAAGGCGAGTAGGTAATTCCTTTTTGATAAGCATAATCATCAAGTTGAGAAGCGGTCTGTACCCGACCATCTACTATATAAAACTGTGATCCTGAAGAAGCTTTTGCAGGATTGGTATCGTCTCCCGTTCGAGCAGCTGCAAGAGCACCACGAATGTGGACGAGTGTATCTATTAGTTCTGCAGGTATGGTATATCCTGGTCCGCCACCGCCGATTTTTTTGCCATGTGGCGCTTCTTTTGAATCAGGGTCACCGGTTTGTACCATAAACCCACTTATTACCCTGTGAAATAACATGCCATCGTAATAGCCATTTTCGACATGCTTGATAAAATTGTCTCTGTGTAGTGGCGTATCATCAGATAAGACAATCTCCATCTGGCCCAAATCAGTATCCACCACCACAGTACATTCTGTTGGAGCTGCGATGTAGACTCTTTGTGTGTGTGTATGCTTCGTTTTGCCTTTGATCGCAGACAGCGTTATATCATATTGCCCTGACAAAAGATATCTATGTAAAGGCTTGGCATCTACAGTACTATTCCCATCACCAAAATCCCAGTGATAATAGTCTGCATTATTTGATAAATTTTCAAATTGGATGGCAGAAGGGGCAATTTCTGAGTGAGTAGGGACAACAAACATAGCCGTTGGCTTGCAAGATATTATGGAGAAGATCCATAATATTATTAATACGTAACATAGAAGGAACCTCATCGATTTATCATTCTTGAAAATGAGTTACCTCATTGTAAGCTTTGAAATACTGAATTATCTTCTCTATCAGAAACGACTCTTGCTCCTTGACGCCTTTCACATCGAGGGTAGCGCTTTCGCGAAAATGCGGCCATCCGTCTTGATCACGACCTACAAACTCATAGTAGCCATCCGGTTCTAAGATCGTGCATACAGCGACATGCATGAGATCTTGTTTCTCTTCTTTGGAAAATCGTTCTTTAGGAAATCTTCCCAATTCTTGCACTCCAATCAAGAATAGCATCGTCTGAAAATCTGGAACCAGTTCCTTATTCATTGAATTTTTGACGATGGTCCTTATGCGTAGCCATTCAAAATCTCGTTCCCAAACTTCCATATCGTAGGTAGTCACTTTTTTAATTAATGCGCAAATATAGCTACTTTATCCAAATATGGTGATAAGGTTTGTTTTGTATGCGTTACGTGATCATAACAAACGTCAAAGACAACAATTATTGGATTTGATTTGTATAAATGCTACATAACATTTTTTTTATGAAAAGTATCATCGTCGTTGCAGGCGCTACAGGCAATCTCGGCTCTAAAATAGTAACTGCACTTCTTCAACGAGGGGCTAACGTGAAGGCCCTAATAAGAAAATCAACCACTGGTGAAAAAGTAGATCTGCTTACCAAACAAGGCGTAGAAATTTGTACAGTTGATTTCGCAAATATGGATGATATTCAGAGACATTGTGCTGGTGCAGATTGCGTAGTCTCAGTGTTGGCAGGATTAAGAGATGTGATCGTAGATACCCAGACCGTCCTACTGCAAGGTGCTGTCAATGCAGGTGTACCGAGATTTATTCCGAGTGATTTTTGTAGTGATTATACCCATTTGATACCTGGTGATAATCGAAATCTAGATTTTAGGCGCGAATTCAAAGACATCGTCGACGCTGCGCCTATTCAGGCTACGTCTATTATGAATGGTGCATTTATGGAGTTATTGACGACAGATATGCCACTCATTTTGAGCAAACAAAAGCGAATTTTGGCTTGGGGTGATTCTTCACAAAAGATGGAATTTACCCATACGCTTGATGTTGCTCAATTTACGGCTGCTGCGGCAATGGATGCGCAGGCGCCTAGGATTCTAAAGATCGCTGGTGCAGTGATGAGCAGTCAAGATTTTGTCACCTTGCTTACCGATATCAAACAGGAACCATACAAAGTATTAAGACCAGGTGGCATCTGGCTCTTTAATTTTATGATAAAAATGACGCGATTCTTTAGCCCTGGCAAAGACGAATTATACCCAGCTTGGCAAGGAATGCAGTATATGCGTGATATGATGGCAGGTCGTATCCCTACGTCTTCTAATGACAATGGCAGATACAGCGGTTGGAAATGGACAAGTGTAAGGGATTTGTTGGATTGATTTAGTAATTACTTTACTTCTTCGTAAGATATACCCCCACTAGGATTAATGCCATTCCTACTAAATGCATCATCATAAACGGTTCGCCATCCAAAACACCGATGACGATAGCCATGAAAGGCATCATATAGGTAACCGTACTCGCAAAGATGGCACTTGTCTTCTGCACAAGATAATAAAACATAATACTAGCCAGAACTGTACCAAATATAGATAAAATGGTAACTGCGCCTAGTGAATAGTAGCCTTGTGGCTGCGACTGCACGACGCTTCCGATATCAGTGGCGATCAGATAAACAATTGCAGGTATTCCGGTAAGGAAAAACGACATAGCACTGATAACAATGGGTTTTGTTCCACTAAAGAAAGCTTGAACCATATTGACACTTGTGCCATAACATAATGTAGCTATCACTATCAGTAAGCTGAACCATAGATTGGCATTAGACCCACCTTGATTATTCATCAGGATAAGTGAAAGCGCACCCAAGAAGCCTACAAATACACCTATTAGTTTGGTCTTGGTAAATTGAATTTTGAATATCAAAAATCCAACTAATAGTGTCCAGATAGGAGTGAGACTATTGAGCATGCCCGCAACGCTACTAGATAGCTTTGTCTGCGCTGTGCTAAACATAAAGGCTGGAATGCCACTTCCCGTGAGTCCTACTAATAAAAATTTGAACCATTTATTCCACTGGATGTCGCGTCTATGCCATAAGATGATAGGCAAGAACGTGAGAGAAGATATAGCTAGCCTTAGTGATGCCGCTTGAGTCGGCGTGAATGATATGAGTGCTTTTTTGATCAGAATAAAAGAGAATCCCCAGATGATGCTAAGTGCAAAAAGGATAACGAATGATGACCTATCTATTTTTTGTTCTGATTCCAAAATCTACTTATTGTGTCAATACTAAATAACCATGTGATTGATTAAGTTTTAAATATTAGAAAATGAGTACATATATTTTTCACAAAAAATAAAAAATAAAATTATGTTCCTAATATTTTGCGTGATATAATGAATGGTCGTATATTTTGACCGTGTTTTATTGTTCCGATGTATTTGCGTATGTCGGGCTAATATATTTTATAACCTTCTAAATCTTTTTACTATGAGTGTAGATACCAAAAACATCAGAAATGTAGTTTTGTTGGGGCATTCGGGTAGCGGCAAAACGAGTTTTGCAGAAACGATGCTATTCGAATCTGGTGCCATTAGTCGTATGGGCAGTGTAGGCCAAAAAAATACGATATCAGATTATACAACGATCGAGCAAGAGAGAGGCAATACGCTTTTCAGCACGCTCATGCATACCAAGTGGAGGGACACAAAGATCAATATTATTGACACCCCAGGATTTGATGACTTCATTGGTGAAGTTGTCTCATCTCTCAAAGTATCAGATACGGCACTGATGATTCTGAATAGTGCTCATGGCGTAGAAGTGGGCACTGAGATCCTGTGGGATAATATCCTAGCATACAAAACACCAACGATTTTTGTTATCAATCAATTAGATCATGACAAATCAGATTTCGAAACAACGTTAGAACAAACGAAAGAGCGATTCGGTACCAAGGTTATGCCATTTCAATATCCAGCGAACCAAGGAGCAAATTTCAATTCCATCATCGACGTGTTACATATGGTGATGTATGTATTTCCTCAAGATGGCGGCAAACCCACCAAGCAAGCTATACCTGATGCAGAAATGCCTAAAGCACTTGAAATGCACAATGCCATCGTCGAAGCGGCCGCAGAAAACGAAGATGGCCTGATGGAAAAGTTCTTCGATAAAGGAACTTTAACCGAAGAAGAATTAACCCAAGGACTTCGCATCGCGCTTGCAAACCAGCAAGTATTTCCAGTCTTTTGTTGCTCATCTACGCATAATATGGGTAGTGGACGTATCATGGGATTTATCAAGGATGTGGTACCATCACCCGCAGATGTTCCTCCTTTTGCATTAGCTAATAATCAAACCCAATCTTATGACACGAAGGGCACGCCTTCTATTTTTATTTATAAAACTATCTCCGAACCTCAAGTGGGGCTAGTATCTTATTTTAAAGTTTATGGCGGCACAGTCAAGGGCGGCGATGATCTCATCAATCTCAAAAACGGTACACATGAACGCATCACCCAGGTGTATGAAGCCAATGGTAAATTGCGCAACACTATCGACTATCTTCAAGCAGGCGATCTCGGCGTAACGCTAAAACTCAAAAATAGTCATACAAACAACACACTATCTGCTAAAGCCCAATCAACAGCAATCGCTCCGATACTATTTCCTGAGCCACGCATACGTACAGCTGTTACGCCGCCTTCCAAGTCCGATATGGAAAAATTGATCAAATCTCTGCACCAGATAGAAGAAGAAGATCCTACACTCGTGATCGAGCAATCTCCTTCTCTCAAGCAGACCATCATTCACGGCCAAGGGCAACTGCATCTAGATCTGATCAAATATAGAATCGAAAAGGTCAATGGTGTCCAGATGACCTTTGAACGGCCACGTATTCCTTATCGTGAGACGATCACTCGACAAGCCGAAGAACAGTACAGACATAAAAAGCAAAGCGGTGGCGCTGGACAATTTGGTGAAGTACACATGCGTATAGAACCTTATTATGAGGGTATGCCTAATCCCGTCGGTCTCAATGTCAAACATACTGATATCGAAGAATTGGAATGGGGCGGAAAACTAGCCTTCCTATGGTGCATAGTAGGTGGCACGGTAGATCTCAAATATTCTAGTGCGATCAAGAAAGGTATTATGCAAAAGATGACTGAAGGACCTTTGACTGGTTCACATTGCCAAGATATTAGGGTGTCCATTTATGACGGTAAAATGCATGCCGTTGATTCTAACGATATGGCATTTATGCTAGCAGCAGTTGGCGCTTTCAGAACCGCTTTCCGCAATGCCGCTCCTCAGATATTGGAACCTATTTATGACCTTGAGAT
>JANMMV010000763.1:0-3867 GCA_031373565.1 Saprospiraceae bacterium | reverse complement strand
ATTATTTAATGAAGCTGCCGTTGCAATGAAAGCAATTGATCACGCACATCCCATTGCACTTTGCAATGGAGATTTACAATCACTTGATATTATTGCGAAAGAATGCCCAGATGTAGATATTTTAGGTTTAAATGCGTATCGAGGCAATTCCTTCACAGATTTATTTGAAAGAGTCAAAAAGGAATATGGTAAGCCCGTTTTATTTACAGAATTTGGTTCTGACGCTTTCAATGCTATCTCTCAAACAGAAGATCAAAATGCGCAGGCAGCGATTTTAAAGGAAAATTGGAGAGAAATTTATCAAAATGCCGCGGGCATGCGTAAAAGTGGAAACTGTATAGGGGGATTTACTTTTCAATTTAGCGATGGATGGTGGAAATTTTCACAAACGACTAACCTTGATGTACATGATGCAAATGCTTCATGGGTAAATGGAGGCTATAGTTTTGACTTTGTGAAAGGGAAAAATAATATGAATGAAGAGTGGTTTGGCGTTTGTGCAAAAGGTGCTACCAATTCTAATGGATCGTATTCATTGTTTCCGCGCGCCGCTTATTATACCTTAAAAGAAATAAATCGATTTAACCCGTATTCAAGTAAAGTTACCCCAACTAAACTGTACAAACATTTCAAGCGGATTACAACAAGTCGCTTAGAATCCACTCCCAATCAAAAAAACGTCACCGCCAAGGAAATATTAGGTAATGCTAATTATCAAGCCATTTCCTACGGAGGATATAGAGACAAAACAAGAGATATCGAACCCACTGTTGCTCAATTAATAGAAGATCTGAAGATTCTCTCTGCGATGAACATTAAATTGCTTAGAACCTATAATGTGCACCATACCGAAATTTCTAATTTATTGAAAGCCATTCGTATTTTAAAGAAAGAGAAGTCAGGTTTTGAAATGTATGTTATGTTGGGTGCATGGATAGATTGCAAAAATGCTTGGACCAGTGACCTTCCCGTGCGTACCGAAGAGAGTGCACGCAATGCAATAGAAATTACCGAAGCGGTACGATTGGCAAATGAATATCCTGAGATTGTAAAGATCATTTTGGTAGGGAATGAGGCAATGGTAAAATGGGCATGGAGTTATTATGTAGAGCCAGATATCATATTGAAATGGGTTAATTATTTACAGGATTTAAAAAAGCAGGGAAAATTATCCAAAGATCTATGGATAACCAGTTCCGACAACTTTGCGTCTTGGGGCGGCGGACCTAAAGAGTACCATGTAGAATCGTTAAATCAGCTAATAAGAGCTGTGGATTATATCTCTATGCATACGTACCCTATGCATGATACCCATTACAACCCTATATTTTGGGGAATCCCAGTAAGTGATAAAGACATGCCTGAAAAGGAAAAAATAGATGCCGCAATGCTACGAGCAAGGGATTATGCTATTGGACAATATACGAGTGTTGCTAATTACGTAAAATCCATAGGTGTAGTAAAGCCGATACATATAGGTGAGACAGGCTGGTCATCTTTATCTAATGAGAAGTATGGTGATGCGGGTTCAAAAGCAACTGACGAATACAAATCGGCGGTGTATTATCAACTCATGAGAGAATGGAGTAAAAAAGAAGGAATCTCTCTCTTTTATTTTGAAGCTTTTGATGAGCAATGGAAAGATAGTACAAATCCATTGGGCTCAGAAAATCATTTTGGATTGATCAATTTGCAATCTCGGGCTAAGTATGCTATTTGGGACTTAGTTGATCAAGGAATATTTAGGGGTTTAACTCGGAATGGAAAACCGATCACAAAGTCGTACGATGGCAATAAAGATGCCCTATGGAAGGATGTCAAAATGCCCGATACATTGGTCGAAAAATAATAATTAAGAAGTAAAGTTCAAAAATTACAAAAAAAAAACCATTATTGCACAAGTTTTAGAGACAGTTGCATACAAACCCAATAAATCAGCAATAAAAACATTTATTTATGTCAAATAATACAGCAAATCCCACAGTAATGGTACCCATGTCGCAGAAGATAGCCTTTGGGTTAGGAATGTTGGCTAATCAAATGTTTCCAGCGGCCCTAGGAATTTTTATGGTTGTGTTGGTAGAAAATTTAGGTATGCCATCTTGGATGTGGGGTGTATTGTTTTTTATACCAAGAATATTTGATGCTTTCTTTGATCCAATTATGGGTTTTATTACTGATAATACGAAATCTGTTTGGGGAAGGAGAAGACAATATGTTTTTCTTGGTGCTGTTATTATGGGGATTTCATTTGTATTAATGTGGCAGTTATATAGAGAAAATAGCGTGAATTTTAATTTCTACTATTTCCTATTTTGGTCATTTATCTTTTATTTTGGACTCTCCATTTTTAGTGTTCCTTATGTTGCAATGGGTTATGAGATGAGTGATGATTTTCACGAGAGGACAGATATAATGGCCATATCGCAATGGATCGGACAATGGGCATGGGTTATTGCTCCTTGGTTTTGGGTTGTCATGTACGACCCATCATGGTTTCCCAACGCAGATACAGCCACGAGAACATTAGCCGTTTGGGTGGGTATTTCGTGTATGATCCTAGCAATGATGCCCGCCATCTTCATCAAAAGCAACTCTACAAAACATGATGAAACACTTAAGCCATTGACTTTTAGAACCATTGGTGGTAGTTTAAGAGAGATTCTTAGTAGTTTCAAAGAAGCTTTTGCTAACAAACCATTTAGAAAGCTTTGTATTGCTACCTTTTTTATTTTTAATGCTTTTAATACCGTTGCTGGTTTTACTTTTTTTATAGTCGTGTACTATCTTTTTGGTGGGAGTACAGCTGATGCTGGGATTTGGCCGACACTTTTTGGATGTATGGGCGCACTTGCCACGACTTTTATTGTAATTCCAATAGTAGCTTGGATGTCAAAAAAAATGGAGAAAAAGAAAGCCTTTTTAATTTGCCAAGGTATTTCGATTTTTGGGTATGTATTGCTATGGTTTCTCTTCATTCCGGGTAAGCCTTACATGTTCTTGTTTGCCCTACCATTCTTCTCATTCGGAATTGGAAGTTTGTTTACATTAATGATGTCAATGACGGCTGATGTGTGCGATATGGATGAGTTGTCTTCCGGTAAGAGAAGAGAGGGGATTTTTGGTGCCATATACTGGTGGATGGTCAAGTTTGGTTTTGCTATTGCAGGATTATTGACAGGTATTATTATGTCAGCGGTATCTTTTAAAGCTGGCGCAGAAACACAACCAGAAGGTGCAGTTACAGGTTTAAGACTCTTTTTCTCAGGAATTCCAATTTGTGGTACTTTGATCGCCATGTGGGTTATGAGAAGTTATGATCTTACTGAGGATAAAGCAAGAGGTATAAAGAAAGAGTTAGACGCCAAAAAAGGCTTATCAATGTATTTTTACCAATTAGAAAAATAGTCGCGACGATTTATCAAAATCAAGCTTGATAGTTAGAAAGCCACGAATCACTTCAATAGGATTAACGTATGCATCCTGAGCGATAGCAACTATTTAATTCATGCTCTTGTAATGGTAAGCTCTATTCCATAGATTTGCCTTCTGAATCTTAAGACGTATTTGGCACGTTTGCGATCGTTGTCGATGGCTTCGTCGATAAGTAGTTTGAGTAATTTTTGCTAAGCACAAACTTCTACAAAGTGCTGTCGACTTACAGCACTCATCTATATTCATCCGGACGTTTGCTTGATTTACGCGGACGTTTGCTTGTTTCATCCGGACGTTTGCTTGTTTTATCCGGACGTTTGCTTGTTTCATTCGGACGTTTGCTTGTTTCATCCGGACGTTTGCTTGTTTTATCCGGACGTTTGCTTGTTTCATCCCGACGTTTGCTTGTTTCATCCGGACGTTTGCTTGTTT
>JANMMV010000761.1:0-1639 GCA_031373565.1 Saprospiraceae bacterium | reverse complement strand
CCTGTTTATCCGGTAGTATAGTTTTTGGTCAATTTCTGCTGCGATTTGGTCAAGAGTCAAGTCTATTGGATATTTTTTGCCATCATTTGCCATGGCGTAGTTTATCTTTTCTACAGTGAAGTAATACGCAATGTCATTCTGATTTATGATTTTGATATGAGAACCTATCTTTAATGTCCATTTTTTTGATTCGGCTATTGTCGGAGGAAACAATTGTTGATATTTATCGATCGCTGCCTTAAGTTCTTCCTTCCGAATAGGTTTTAGTAAATAGTCGATTACAAAATGTCTAAATGCTGGTAATGCATACTTGTCATAGGCAGTGATAAAAATTATGGGCTTCTTTATTTGAATTTCATCTAAGATATCGAAACTATTACCATCGGCTAGGTGGATATCCATAAAAAGCAGGTCATATTCAATATCGGATTTTAGTATTTGGAGACTTTCTTGAACCGTTTCAATTTTGTGAATGATCTGTGCATCTGGTAATAGAGCATGGATAAGTGATTCTAATCTATTCGCCGCTAGGACTTCGTCCTCTATTATAATTACCTTTGTCATATGCGCATTAAAGGAATGGTTATGGTAAAAGTGTCAATATCTTCATTTATGGTAAGTTCATTTTTTGTGATAGCCAGAAAACGTTTTGACAGCGAAGAAAGTCCAAAATGAGTTGAAGGACTTAGTTGAGTTCTCAATTGCTTGTTGTTTTTGATAACTAATCTATCTTTTCTGACAAAGATATTGATAAACAAAGGATTAGTTTTGGTCGCATTATTATGTTTGACGGCATTTTCGGTCAGCAACTGGAGGGTGAGAGGAATGATCATAAATTCTTTTGGGTTTTGGATATCAAATTCGAAGATTATTGAAGCGCCAAATCTTTCCTTTAGAAGGTACATGTAATCTTCCAAGGTTCGTAGTTCCGTCTCAAGAGATATTAATTCATCCTGCCGGTGCATTAATATGTTCCGATAAAAATCAGATAATTTTTCAACCATTGAAACTGCTTTCTCGGGAGACTGCTCAATGATCGAAATCAAAGTATTGAAACTATTAAATAGAAAATGGGGATTTATTTGACTTTTGAGCACATCCAATTCTACTTTTAGTTTTTCCGTCTTTAAGGCCTCCAATTGGGCTTGTTTTTTATTGCGCTGCACTAGAAAAAGATAAAATAAGGATGAAGCGATTCCAGCAAAAAAAAACCAAAACCAATTTGATTGCCAGATGGCTGCTTTAATACTAATTTTTCTTGTAAATGTTGATATACTAAATGGTCGGCCTTCAATAGTGGGCCTGATTTGGAATTCATAATCGCCTGGAATTATATTTGGTATGATAATTCGCTCATCTTCTGTCGATACCCAATTAGTATCTGTGGGCATTAACCTATATTGGAATCTCAATTCTGATGGTTTTGACATCCATATACCGTAATATTGGATTTGGAGATCATTTTGATCATATTGTACTTTTGTATTGTCATCAAATATTTCTTTGGTACCTAACCACATATGCTGAATATGTAACCCAGGTGATGCTTTTGATTTAAGACGGAGGTCTATTTGATATATTGTTCTATTGTCTATGCCAAATGATGTGTGGTTAGTACTATCATAGCACATAGCACCAA
>JANMMV010000719.1:0-2994 GCA_031373565.1 Saprospiraceae bacterium | reverse complement strand
GTTAGTGGCATTTTATGGGATTACTTTTTTTCAGTTGTTTTCGAGTATGCCTTTGTTTTTTAAAGAAGTATGGGGCATGTCAGAAGCTAAGATCGGCTTATTGTTATCGCTTAATGGCTTATTTATTGTCTTATTTGAGATGCCGTACATGCGTAAGATCGAAGGGAAGCGCGACCCATGGCTGATGATGGCTAGAGGTTGTGGGGCGATGGTATTGGGTTATTTGTTGATCGTGTCAGGTTATCAATCCTGGGTGATGGCAATAGGCGTCATCATCTTGTTTTCATTTTCTGAGATGTTTGCGATGCCATTTATGACACAGTTTGCGATCGCGCGGGCGAGTATTGAAAGACGGGGGCAATATATGGCCTTGTATTCTATGGCCTTTGGCGTGGCGCATGCCTTGGCCCCGATGGGTGCTTTGTTTATGGCAGATCGGATCGGATTTATCAATATGTATGTAGTAGCACTCGTCATAAGTGTTTTGTTGGTATTGGCATTCTTTTTTATGATTAAGCGATTGAGTTGACATCGGAAGACAAACAGATCAAATTAATAAAATTTTTTCCACAAAGGCATAAAGACCGGTCAAATGGTTCAAAAAATGCATCTTTGTTACTTATAAAATAGAAAATGATATTAACAAAATTATATCTTGATTACTTCTCTGATCGACAGGGATACAATCCATCCAGTACTACTTTGTCGTCACTCTATACTTCTGGCCTTCGGAAGCACCCATTAGCTGGTTTCTCCAGATCAATATATCATACCTTGACTGGACAGAAGG
Organism: Saprospiraceae bacterium; assembly: GCA_031373565.1. Classification (GTDB taxonomy): domain Bacteria; phylum Bacteroidota; class Bacteroidia; order Chitinophagales; family Saprospiraceae; genus OLB9. Next base: position 2,204 of record JANMMV010000719.1, on the reverse strand, counting down.
TACCTGTTACTTTGACACACCTTTCAGGTAATTCACAGATTAGAAGTAAGGATATGGAGAACGAAACATTTTTATACGCCAACCCTTCATACATTGGAGAATTAACATTAAACATTCCGAACTACGAGGCTGAATACAGCCATAGTTGTACCATTCAATCAGCAAGTGGTGTGGCAATTCACAAGGAAAAGTTGAGGCAAAAAGTTACTGCGCTATCTTTAGGATTTGAGGCAGGTATGTATTTCATTACAGTCACATATGATGATCAAATAATTGAAGTACACAAATGGACAAAAACAGAATGAGAAATGTAATCCAAATTTTATTAATAGGATTGACTTATACAATGGGTATAAGTCAATCCTATTTTTATAAAATTATTGATATCAAGGAGTTTGGTTCAATAAAACAAATATTTCAGAAAGATAATAGAGTTTTTATCTCTTCGCAATTAGCATGTTCTTCTGGGTTGGTTTGTAGTAATTTATCTGAAATTGATGAGTTTGGAAATATACTTTTTTCAAAGTACATTGAGGACGTAGATGCTGCAATAAGTACAGCCATTCATGGTAATAACATTTTTATGTCCGGCGTTGACCCTTTTGGTAACTCAAATATTATAGTAAAAGAGATTGATTTAAATGGAACCATTACAAAAAGTAAAGTTTTCAACTTTACTAAAGACGGTGAATCCATGAATTTGGGGTATATGCGACTGCTAAAAGACCAATTATTTTTAATAGGTCAAATTATCAAAGATAATAAGTCAAGTAGTATAATAGCAACTATGGATTTGGATTTTAATCTAATCAAAACCCATATAGATACTTCAATTCATAACAATGTAATATGGGATACTGATGTTGGGCCAGACAGCTTACTTACCTGTTTTGTTTTGGAGAATGGTTTAGCGTCTCCCTATGATCGGAGACGTATAGAAAAATATGACAAAGACCTCAATCTTGTCTGGAAGTATCAGCCGCCAGATTCGTTGTTAATCTATGGCAATGATATAAAGTTATATGGTACTATTTTGGATAATGGTAATATATTTTTTTCCTATTACAAATTTGGATGGAATGATCGATTACCAAACCTACAATGTATAGATACATTGACAAAAAAATCAGTATGGGATTATGACTTTCCTAATAACAATTCTCATAATAGAACTGTTTTTAGAGCGAAACAATTAAATAATGGAGATATTTTAATTACAGGTAAATATGCCACTTTATCATCTAATCCAAGAATAAGGGACTCGCCTTGGTTGATGAGATTAGATCGTAATGGTAATAAGAAATGGGAGCGAACCTATGTAGAGCTCGGTACAGATGGACAAGACAAAACAGGTGCACTTTGGGACGCAATAGAACTTGACAATGGAGATGTCATGGCTTGTGGTTTTGTGCGTAATAACAATAATAGATGGGAACCACTCCTCATCCGTACCGACGCCGATGGATGTATCGATCAAGGTCAAGCTAACTGTCCGACAGTGCAGATCATCGATCTCATGAGTGGTGCCGTGAATGAGATAGGTGAGGCAACGGTGTCGATATTTCCTAATCCCACTTCTGGTATCATTCGAATCTCAAAATCTGTGCAGAAGATCCAAGTTTTCAATCAATTAGGATCATTAGTCATCAGCAAGTACAATACAAATGAAATCGATCTATCAGACCTAGATTCAAGCATGTATATCATTAGCCTCTCAGATAATCACGGTGTCATTTCTAGTCATAAAGTAATCAAGATAGATTAGAATAGTGACTGTATCCACTACTGATCGTTGCTTTCAGGTCATGTTATATTGGTTAGCTTAGGCACACAAAACACTAATAATTAACATATGTGACATGTTGGTTTACATAGCTTAACAAAAAAAGTGGTTAGAAACACAAACATTTTTATTAGCTTTGTGCTTTTAGAAAAAAATATTAAATATATATATAAATGGGATGTAGCAGCTGTAGTGTGGATTCGAATGGGACACCCAGGGGATGTGGAGACAAAGGACATTGCAACTCAGGTAGTTGTAACAAACATAATGCGTATGACTGGATTGCGACTACTGATATGTACGATCCATCTGCTTATCATATCGTAGAGGTCAGTTTCAAAAAAGGATCTCACAAAGATTTTTTTACTTGCGATCCGGCCTTCAAAACCCTTACGGGAGATATGGTAGTCGTAGAGACTAA
>JANMMV010000681.1:0-10820 GCA_031373565.1 Saprospiraceae bacterium | reverse complement strand
CATATCATCAATACTGTGAGCAGATTTTTTCCATAGCCATTCATATATCTGTTTAGCGCGAAAAGCAGGCTCGCCCATTGTGAGAATGCTTTCTTTAATTTGTTCAAGGCTTAGTTTGCGAATATCAATCTTAACAATGGTTTCCATATTTGCAAAGATAATGAAATTTATAAATCTAATAGAATAGATAGGCTCTTCTCTGTGATTTGATCTTGACTTATTGTGGCATAATTGTCCTTTGAACCATGAAACGTAGCTAGGTATTCTTGTTCGCCTTGTCCTGGTGTTGGCACGAGCAATATACGTCCAGAATATGCTGCTAAGTCCATCAATGTTGAGTATCCTGAACGACAAATAATTCTTTTGGCAGTATTAATAGATTGATTTACATGGTGACTTGATGCAATGTGCTTAACATTCCAGTTGGCTGGTATAGAAACTTCAATTTTTTTAATAGTGCCACGTATCAGTTCAACCTTGCCAATGTATGCTTCTAAAGAGCGAACAACTACATTCTCAAAAAACGTCCGTTGTGGCTCTGGCCCAGATAGCAAAATTAATATATCAACCGTTTTATCGAGATCAAGACGTTCGATGCGGCTTAATGGTTCAATATAGGTAACGTTGGTATTTCTTACCTTTCGCGAAAGCCTACCCGCAATACTTTGCTTGTCTTTTTCATAATCTGGAACCCAACAGAGATCAAAGTAATTGATAATGCTGCGATGCCAGCGAGATACAATCGCAGAAAAAAGCGTATTTCCTGTATTGATGCTTAGCTGATGGGTAATGTAAATATTGGTACATCGATCATCCTTAAACCCAAACCTATTATCAGAAATGATCACAGTTGCTTTTTCTCTATTTACAATGTTATTAGCAGCTCTCTTGTCGGTTCGGAGATGATTTATCAAAGATGTTCCGTTTTTTAGACCGTTGACGATCATAGATGTAGATTCATATCTTATTTCGGGACTATCTATTTCATAATAGGTAAGTGTAGGAAACTCTTTTTGTAATAAAATACCACTTACACCATCGCTAGCTATTACCACTTTTTTGACATAAAGACGTAAATATTCAACTATGACGATAGATCGACTAGCATGCCCTAGGCCCCAGTTAAGTGGCGCCACAACAACCACATCATCTTTTTTGATTACATTTCGAATGGCCGACTTGAGTTCGATAGAGATAGCCATTTATCAAGCGTCAACAAGAGATTGCTGAATAATAAATTCATAATAAGCTTCATACTCAGGTAAGATTCGATCTATATCAAATGTTTGTGCTTGCTGATACGAATTGACTCTAAATTGAGATAGTTTTTCTTCATCTTGAAGCAATTCTATACAGTTTTTGGCCATATCTTTATAATCTCCTACAGCGCTCATGAAACCAGTCCTACCATGTATATTTACCTCAGGTATTCCACCGGCGTTTGAAGAGATGACTGGAACTTCACAAGCCATAGCCTCAAGAGCGGCGAGTCCGAAGCTTTCGTTTTCGGAAGGAAGAATGAATATGTCAGAGATAGCAAGAATTTCTTCAACAGCGTCTTGTTTACCCAAAAATCTAATATTGTCGCATAGCCCAAGACTACGGCAAAGGTCTTCCATCTGATGTCGCTCCGGTCCATCACCTATTAGCAATAATTTTGATGGAATGGTCTTAGAAACGATATCAAAGACTTTAATCACGTCTTGAACTCGCTTCACTTTTCTAAAATTTGAAATATGAACAAGTATTTTTTCACCATCCGGTGCGATCGCCAATCGAAAATGATCTTTGTTGGTTTTCTTAAAGCGGGTGAAATCAATGAAATTAGGAATTACCTTTATTTCTTTTTCGATATTGAAGGTATCGATCGTTTCTTGCTTGAGGTTTTCACTCACTGCGGTGACACCGTCCGACTGATTGATACTAAATTCTACTACTGGTGCGAAGGTACTGTCTGCTCCTACTAACGTAATATCAGTACCGTGTAGCGTGGTCACAACGGGAATATGAATGCCTTTGGTTCTTAAAATTTGCTTTGTCATGTAAGCCACCGCCGCATGCGGGATGGCGTAATGCACATGTAAGATATCTAGTTTTTCAAAAGTAATTACATCGACCAACTTACTTGCCAATGCTGTCTCATATGGAGAATATTCAAAAAGTGGGTAGTTGTGTGGTGACACTTCATGAAAGGATATATTGGCATGAAAAGCATTGAGCCGAACAGGTCGTTTGTAAGTTATAAAATGTATAAAGTGACCTTTATTAGCTAGACCTATGCCTAATTCTGTAGCAACTACACCACTTCCTCCGAAGGTTGGGTAACATACAATGCCTATTCTCATAAGGTACTTGTTTTGTATTTTAACAAATATTAATGGAAATCGTTGTCTCTTCTAGACATTCTTAATAAAGTCTATATTAATATTTACTTTTGACAAAATGTGAATCACAGTTATGAATATTGCACTCAAAGATCGATTGGACGAGTTAGTAGATAGTGTAAATAGGATTGGTTTTATTGAGCATGATCCCATAGGGATTCCCCATCGTTTTACGCTTATGCAAGATATCGAGATTTCAGGTCTTCTAGCTGCTGTTTTAGCCTGGGGGCAACGCAAGACCATAATCAACAAGACCACTGAATTGCTCAATCGTATGGATAACCAACCTTATGACTTTATACTTCATCATTCAGAGAATGATAGAAAGCCATTTTTGAATTTTGTACATAGAACTTTCCAAGGAATCGATGCTATTTATTTTTTAGATTTTTTACAGCGGCATTACCGACAGTATGATACACTTGAAAGTGCATTTTATCCAGATATTGCGAAGCCGTATCGACAAGAAGAAGCGCTTAATGATTTTTGTTCGTATTTTTGCTCATCACGAGATTTGCTTCAGCGGACACAGAAACATATCGCTTCGCCAGCTAAAAAATCGACATGTAAACGACTTAATATGTATCTAAGGTGGATGGTCAGGTCTGATGACCGTGATGTTGACTTCGGATTGTGGAAGACGATACCTATGTCAGGATTGATGATGCCATTAGATGTACATGTTGAAAATTATGCGCGAAAATTTGGATTGTTGACTCGAAAGCAGCGAGATTGGTTAGCAGTCGTTGAGTTAACGGAGGCATTGAAGGACTTTGATCCACATGATCCCGTAAAGTATGATTTTGCACTTTTCGGTCTTGGAGTGATGGAACATAAAGGAGAGATGATATAGAAAATTTCCGATTTAGACTATGATAATTAGCGTCTTTTTTAGGAATGTCTTGTTCAAAACCACAAAATATGAGACTTTGGTTCTATTTTTGTGTGTTAATATGAATATCATAAAAGAATAGAAAAAACCATGGATTTTAAGAATCTCATCTCCCACTGTAAAGAATACGGCTTCATTTTTCAATCATCAGAGATCTATGATGGTCTGAGCGCTGTGTATGACTATGGTCCTAATGGCGTAGAGCTTAAGAATAATATCAAAGCTTATTGGTGGAAATCCATGGTGCAAATGCATGACAATATTGTCGGCCTTGATGCGGCCATATTTATGCACCCTAATACTTGGAAAGCGTCAGGTCACGTAGATGCGTTCAATGACCCGCTCGTTGACAACAAGGATTCTAAAAAACGCTATCGAGCTGACCAACTTATCGAAGGTCATGCCGAAAAGATCGAAGCTAAAAACATCAAAGATGTCGAAAAAGCACGGGCTAAATTCGGCGATTCTTTTGATGAAACACAATTTCGAACGACTAATGATCGTATCATCGAGCGTCAGAAGCAAGCAGATGTCGTTCTAGATCGATTGGCCAAAGCTATGTCAGCAGGCGATATGGTAGAGCTCAAAACGATGATTGAAGAGTATGAAATTGTTTGTCCAGAATCTGGTTCTCGCAACTGGACAGATGTACGACAGTTCAATCTAATGTTCAACACGCAACTAGGTAATATCGCTGGTGAAGAGACCAAATTATATCTCAGACCGGAGACAGCACAAGGTATATTTGTCAATTTTCTTAATGTCCAGAAATCAACACGTCAGAAGATCCCATTTGGCATAGCACAGATAGGTAAAGCATTTCGAAACGAAATAGTAGCGAGACAATTTATCTTCCGTATGCGCGAGTTTGAACAAATGGAAATGCAGTTTTTTGTGCGTCCTGGTACAGAGATGGAGTGGTATAACTTCTGGAAAGATGCACGCCTGAAATGGCACAAAGCGCTAGGCACAAGTCCTACAAAACTCAAGTTTCACGATCACGCCAATTTAGCTCATTATGCCAATGCTGCTGTAGATATCGAATTTGAATTTCCGTTTGGATTCAGAGAATTAGAAGGTATACACTCGCGTACTGACTTCGACTTAACACAACACCAAGAACTTTCAGGTAAAAAATTGCAGTACTTCGATCCTGAACTCAACGAAAATTATATCCCTTACGTCGTAGAAACCTCAATAGGTTGCGATCGAATGTTCCTTGCGATGGTTGCAAATTCTCTAGTAGAAGAGCAAGTTCCAGACGCACAGGGAGAAGACTCAACACGTATTGTCATGAAGCTTCATCCAGCTTTGGCACCAGTGAAAGTGGCTATCTTACCATTATTGAAAAACAAGGAAGAACTCACAAGTAAGGCCACTGAAGTATATGACCTACTGAAGCGAACATTCAATTGTCAGTATGACGAAAAAGATGCAATCGGCCGTCGTTATCGACGTCAAGACGCCATAGGTACTCCTTATTGTGTCACGATTGACTTCGAGACGGTAGAGAATGATACAGTGACGATAAGAGACCGTGACACACTCCAGCAACATCGAATCAAGATCGATGAATTACGAAATTATGTAGTAGACAAGGTTTCATTGGATTCAATTCTATAGATAGTAGCAATATGATTACTAATCCTGTTGAGCTTTCACAAAAATTTCTAAAGTCATTTGTTGTAGATACAAAGGACTTGATTTCCCTGAGAGAGTTACTTATCTTTCATGAGCGTCAATATTATGTGCTAAACGATCCATTGATTTCAGATTTTGAATATGACACGCTTTATAAGCAATTGGTCAAAATTGAGGAAGCTAACCCACACTTAATCACGCTTGATTCGCCCACGCAGCGAGTTAGTGTTGATCTTACAGGCGATTTGCCACCTGTTCAGCATACGATTCCGATGCTGTCACTTGATAATTCGTATGATGAAGACGACCTCAATGCGTTTGATGTAGCTATAAAGAAGATTTGTGGTTTAGAATGCGAAATCGATATTGAGTATTGTGTCGAACCAAAATTTGATGGTGGTAGTATTGCGCTGGTATATGAAAATGATATGCTCACACGTGGCGCTACTCGAGGCAATGGCGTCATGGGCGAGGAAATGACGGCTAATGCCAAGGCAATGCCAAGTATACCACTAAAAGCGATGTTTTCAAATCACGGGATCGTTAAAGCTGAATTGCGAGGTGAAGCGCTCATTCGTAAAGATAATTTTGACCGAATCAATGTTGAGCGAGAAAGAGATGGATTATCACTTTTTGCCAATCCTCGTAATGCGGCTACAGGTGGCTTACGAACAAAAGACTCTAATGAGACTCGACGTCGTGGTTTGGATGCTTTTATTTACCAACTAGGATATGCTGTAGATGCCGAAGGAAATGACAAAGTAAAAGATTTGATTTCACATCACAATGGAATCGAGTTGTTGGGTAATCTGGGTTTTAAGATCCCAAAAACTGAAACTAAGGTATGTAAAAATATCGAAGAAGTCCATGTCTTTGTCAGGGAGTGGGAAGCAAAAAGAGATGACTATTCTTATGAAATAGATGGAATGGTTATCAAAGTAAATTCTTTAGAAATCCAAGAAAAATGCGGCTTCACATCGCATCATCCTCGCTGGGCGATTGCTTTCAAGTTTAAAGCGAAGCAAGCGACGAGCAAATTAATTGGGGTAGAATATCAGGTCGGTAAGATCGGTTCTATCACGCCGGTGGCGAAGATTGATCCAGTTTATATAGCAGGAGTTACGGTTTCGTCGATCTCTCTACATAATGCTGAGTTTATTCAGACTAAAGATCTTCGGATAGGTGACACTGTTCTTGTAGAGCGAGCTGGAGACGTAATTCCTTATATTGTAAAATCTTTTCCAGAATTAAGAAAGGGGCATGAAGAAATTATCACTTTTCCCGAATTCTGCCCGATAAATACCACGAGCACACCGGTGCAATTAGCACAAGAAAATGGAGAAGCCGCGTGGCGATGTCCTAATTGTATGTGTGGAGCCCAGGAATTGCAGAAAATGATCTTCCATGTGTCAAAAGACGCTATGGATATTGATGGTTTTGGCAAGTCAAATGTCGAGCGGTTTTACGAAATGGGATGGATAAAAGATATTAGTGATATTTATAACCTTGATTATGAAGCGATCGCTGTCCTTGAAGGTTTTGGCAAACGGTCATCTGACAAAATTCGTGAATCAGTTGACAAAGCCAAGAAAAACCCGATACATAAACTGCTACAGTCACTGGTGATTCATCACCTTGGCAAACGGGCATCAAAGCTAGTGGCAGAACAAATTTCGCATGTCTTTGATCTCAGGGAATGGAATGAGCAGCGATATCTAGACATTAAGGATATCGGGCCGGTCGTAGCACAGAATGTGTCCAAGTGGTTTGCTGATCAACGCAACTTAGAAATGCTATCTCGTATGGAATCCTATGGCGTGAATCTAACCCAATTGGATGAAGATAAGCCTTTGCAAGTTTCGGAAGATGGTGTTTTCTTTGGCAAAACGATATTGTTTACAGGTACATTATCGACATTAGGTCGCAAAGAAGCGGAGGAAATGGCCGCCAAAGCAGGCGCGCGAAATATATCTGCCGTCTCTAATAACCTAAACGTTTTAGTCGTTGGCGAGAAGGCCGGTTCCAAACTCAAGAAGGCGCAAGAGCTCGGAACTGTTCAGATATTAACAGAAGACGAGTTTATCCAAATGGTGTCACCAAGCTAGGTTATTATGTTAAGGCAAGCTACGGTACAAGATATTCCTTATCTGTACTTTCTTTATATGCATGACGATACAAATCCATTTCTATTATATGAGAAGATGGATTTTGAAATGTTTTTCCCTATAATTTTAGATTTGATCTCAAAGGGTCAGAAATTTATTTTTGTAAATCAAGGGGGAGAAAATGCTGGTATGTGCAAGTTGTACAAGCACGGATACCGATGTGGCCATATTTACTATTTGGGTGGACTTGCGATAGATCCAGCGAGGTCAGGTCGTGGTTACGGTAAAATAATGATGAACGATGTCATAGAATATTGTTGGTCAAATGAAGCAACAAGGATAGAACTTAGTGCCATGGATACCAATGAAAGAGCTATTCGTCTCTATGAAAGTTGTGGATTTGAAAAAGAAGGACTACTTCGCAATTATGGTTACTCTGCATCAAGTGGTACATACTTCAATGAGATTATGATGAGTATTCTGAAGTAGCGCTTTCGCTAACGTTTACTTATTTTGTTGTGGGTGATCTGCCGCTGTAGTTTGCATTTAAATCTATCAATTTCGGAATTTCGTTTTTTTCCTTGTTTTTGGCTAACGCCCGAGTGGGTTCTTTTGCGCCATAGCCGAAATGAGCTAAGTTTTAATTCTCGTCGCATAATGGCTACCGTTTCCATCTCTGAGATGCCAAATTGAAAAGTAATGGCTTCGAACGGGGTTCTATCTTCCCACGCCATTTCAATGATACGATCTATTTCTTCGGGGGTCATATTGAAATAATATTTTGCGCACTTAAATCACGTGTTGTTAGTACTTGATGATTGACGGGCTGTCTGGATTTTGTCACCTTGAATATGTGTAGATCATGATCACCTGTGACTTGATGCGATATCTTTTCTAACTGAATGTATGAAATAGCATCTTTTAATACTTCAAATCCATTCCAATTCGTTAATAGTTTTTTACGAGCTAAATACGTCATTTTATCATAAGAACGTCCAGATTTCTTTCCCAATACGTTGACTAATTTCGCTTGACTTTGATGTAATATTTGTAAGACGGCCCTGTCATTTTGTAGTATATTGTCGTGAGTTTTGGTATCGAAATAAATACCAATGGCGTAGAGTTTTGGCTTCATGCTTACTGGAGTCACATATGTACAAATGTTCATATTGCATTTGCCAGTTTGGTCTGTAGTAACAAGCGAATAGACGGCTTCATCAATTATATTCCAAGGGCGCTTCATCCTTTGTATTCTCCAAATTTCTTTTTGACTGCAGTGAATCTATATTCGAAGACTTCTTCAAGCTGTCGCGCAATAAATATTCTATTTGCTACGGCACCTAGTGGCCCCAATGGCGGTTGATAGTGAATGATATCAGTCATTTCTACGCCACCTTCTATTTCTTTTAGATGATGTTCATGGTGCCAAATGCTGTAAGGCCCGATACGTTGCTCATCAACAAAATAGCAGAGATGGTCAACGTGCGTAATTTCCGAAACCCATGTAAGTTTTACACCCAATACGGGAGAAACTTTGTAAGAAATGATCATACCAGGATACATCTTCTCGGGTAGATTTGGTGATGTAATCTCGAATCCCATGTAATCGGGAGTTACTTCCTTAAGATTTCTAGGTGATGATACAAAATTCCAAGCTTCTTCTAATGTGGTAGGAATATTTTGTTTTTTCTCAAGTCGATATAAGGGCATAAGATTTTAAATTTTTAGTGAGCTCATACCACCGTCGATATGGACGATTTGTCCAGACATCCATGACGAAGCGTCCGATATTAGAAATGCGACAGCACCTGCTATATCGCCTGGTTCTCCAACTCTACGCAATGGGTGACGCTGTCCATTGGCATCTATTTTTTCGGGTGTGTTGAGAATAGAACCCGCTAAAGGGGTATTTGTGATAGATGGTGCGATGGCATTTACACGAATTTTTGGCGCTAATTCTGCTGCCAAAGCTTTTGTTAAGCCTTCTATTGAGCCCTTGGATGCAGAAACAAGTGTATGGAAGTTGAAACCCATCTGCACCGCTACTGTAGAAAAGAGTACAATGGAAGCACTTTCAGATTTTTTTAATCGAGGTAAAATCGCTTGAATGACTTTGACAGCGCCGACAACCTGCAGCTTATAGTCTTCAATAAAATCATTCGGCTGGATACGACCAAATGGCTTGAGATTAATGGAGCCGGGACAATATACAAGGCCATCAAGAACGTCGGGTAAACTTGCAAAATCTAAAGTTTCATCTAAGACATTGAGATGAAAGGATTGAATGTTTTGGTCGTCTATTGAGTGAGTATTAAAGGTAGCGAAAACGCAATGTTCTTTTGACAGAAGCGCTGCGCTAGCCTGACCTATTCCCGATGAGCCTCCTATGATTAGTATGTTTTTCAATTAAACTAATTTTGGTTAGGTCAGGGAAACAAGGGAATACATCAAATGTTTATTTAACAGCTATAAGCAGTTAAAAGACAAAATTGGAACATCATTCGTATTCGGTTAAAATGCCCACACTGTAATAATAAAAAACTCCTATCTACTTAAAAACATGGATCTTCTTCTATCTAAATCTCTAAAGTACGGATCATATAAGTCTTTGATGTAGTAAATCATTTCGCCGGTGGATTTCATCTCAGGACCTAAGTTTTTGTCAACATTAGGGAACTTCTCAAAAGAGAATACTGGAACTTTAATCGCAAAACCGGTGAGATTCTTTTTGACATCAAAATCTTTAATCTTGTGTGTACCTAGCATAACCTTTGTCGCCATATTGAGGTATGGAACTTGGTAAGCTTTTGCAATAAAAGGCGTTGTTCTAGATGCACGAGGATTAGCTTCGATTACGTAAACATCATCTTTTTTGATGGCGAACTGTATATTAATCAAACCACGAATATTCAACGCACGAGCTAATTTTTCAGCATACTCAACCATCAATCCTACGGCAGCTGGGCTCAATGAATAGGTAGGTAAAACCGCACTGCTGTCTCCAGAATGAATCCCTGCAGGTTCGATATGCTCCATAATACCCATGATGTGTAATTCGTCACCGTCAAAAATGGCATCTATCTCTGCTTCTTTGGCACGTTCCAAAAACTGATCAATCAACACCTTGTTATCAGGTAAATGCTTAAAGATCGAAAGTACATGGTTTTCTAGTTCTTTATCATTGATCACGATCCGCATCCTTTGTCCACCTATCACGTATGAAGGTCGCACAAGAACAGGATAATTAACCCTATGAGCTACTTCTATTGCTTCGTCTACATCGCGAGCAACGCCATATTGTGGGTAAGGAATCTCAAGCTCTTTGAGTAGATCAGAGAATCTACCTCTATCCTCTGCGAGATCTAAACTATTAAAGTCAGTACCGATTATTTTGATTCCTTTTTTATGAAATTTTTCTGCCAGTTTGAGTGCAGTTTGTCCGCCTAATTGTACGATAACACCTTCAGGTTTCTCATGGTCAATGATTTCTTCAATGTGTTCCCAGAAAATGGGCTCAAAGTATAATTTATCAGCAACATCAAAATCGGTAGAAACCGTTTCAGGATTACTGTTGACCATGATGGCTTCGAAGCCAGCTTCTTTGATTGCTAGAATTCCGTGAACACAACAATAATCAAACTCGATACCTTGACCGATACGATTTGGTCCCGATCCTAAGACAATTATTTTTTTACGGTCGGAGACGATGCTTTCATTTTGACTATCAAATGTTGAATAAAAGTATGGCGTCTTGGCTTCAAACTCTGCTGCACAAGTATCTACCATCTTGTAAACTCT
>JANMMV010000678.1:0-1665 GCA_031373565.1 Saprospiraceae bacterium | reverse complement strand
CCCGTGCTCGGCACGCCACCTATCGTTCCAGCATCGCGTTTAGCCACCGTTCCATCCGTATTTCTCACGAGGACATCGGTCGAAGCATTATTTTGATTCACCGTAGTGACTTTGAGCTGGCCCTGTACTTCGACAGTTTGTGCATATGTGTTTATACTAATAAAAATAGTCAAAAAAGTAAACGTCAAGTTTCTCATTTTAGGTTATTTGTTAAGTTGTGTTATTAATTTTGTTTAAAGCTCTTGAGTATATAAACTACCTTACTTCTGTTTGGTCCTGCTTGTTAGATCTAATTTTTGTTTTGCAGCCTGAACGGTCTTTATCGGGTAATGAACGGTTATCATCAAGTTTTAATAGGATCATTATTTGCTTCCAATATTCTAATTAGGTCTGACCTTTTCCTTCTTGATATTGGCAATGTTATCCCAGACGATAATAATAATTCATTGGTTTTCGAGATTTTTTTGATGTGGTGTATGTTGACCAAGTGCGATTTGTGACATCTCATCAAGCTGGAGTTTGCATGTTGAATTTCAAGCTCCCGCAAGCCATTAAATGATACATGTCTTTTGCCGTCAGAAGTAAAAATATAGGCATATTTGTCCCAGGCTTGGACGTGGTCCACGTTTTCAATATAGATAATTTCTATGCTATCTTTTTTGCGCACCAATATATGATGTTTACTTGTTGTGGTCTGATCAGAAGAATACGGGTGGTTGACTTGCTTATGTAGGGACGGCACATTTTTGACTTTTACGTCAGCATTATATTCCTCTGCACCATCAACGATATGTTGTATCAATATTCCGCGATCACCTACTAATAGAAACTCCACATTATCGCCGTCTTCTGGCGAAAACCGAGCAGCATCTGCCCCAACGTTTTGCTTAAAAAACAAGTCGTAGAGTTGTGTATAATACTGATTTGAACGCTGGACAAACCAAACGGATGGGCAGTTATTTCCAATGTTTGCTAACACCTTTCTAACTTCGTCGTTAACTTTTAAATTGTCAGAAAACCTAGCGTCAGGTTTGAATTGTGAGTCTTTGATTTTGGTAGATGGCTGTATATTTATCATGCTTTTCAACTTTGATTGTGGCATTTATTTTAAATTTATACAAATGTCCATTATCCGTTAGGTACCCACAAGCCAATATTTCGCACTTTTCCTATCATAAATTGGCTTGTATTTAAAAATAATATGCATATAAACAGCGAATAATGAATGATTTATGTTAACTTTGCTAAGATATTTTTCCTATTTATTTTAAGCATATATTTAATAAAAATTAAACAGATTGGCAGCTCCAAAATTGATCCAAATTCTGGCAACACTTGAAAAAGGAGAATGGTCCACACTTAAAAAAGAAGTCTTGCGCAACATCGGCGAGTCGTCTGATTGTTATAAAGTGTTTAAATATATGGCCGACAATAAAGCTGATCTTGCTTCTATGGACGACATGGCGCCGATCATCCACAAGGACTTCCATAAAATGGGGAGTAAGACTTTTCTCAATCATCTTTCTATTCTCTACCAATTTACCGAATCATGGATGGTTAATGAACAACTCAATGCAGAAGCTCATACCCGTCAATTATTGCTGCATCGAAGTCTAAATAAAAGGGGATTGTACCATCAGGCAAACCTCGTGGCTGATAAAATTA
>JANMMV010000675.1:0-10397 GCA_031373565.1 Saprospiraceae bacterium | reverse complement strand
GTAAGCAATGGTGATATGGGCGGAAGTTACAGTTCATCTGACATGGGTGTAGCAACAGTAAATGCAACGACAGGAGTAATTACACCTATAGCGCCAGGAATAGCAACAATAACTTATACAGTTACAGGAACAGGAGGATGTACTACTGTTACTTCGACAAGAACCGTAACAGTTAATGCTCTACCATCTGCTACATCTTGCAAAATAGATGATCCATGCCAGTCTGGTTCAGGAGCAGTGACTATTAATGTTACGGGAGGTACATCTCCTTACGCCGTAGGCTGTTCAGGTTTATATGTTGCTCCTCACCCAACCGCACCTGGTGCAGTTTCGGGTGTTGGTACACCAGTATTACCTGCATCAGTAAGCGGGGTGACAGGTTCTACGACATTTAACGGACTTCCGGGCAATGCAACTTATACATTTACAGTAGTCGACGCCAACGGTTGTTCAGCACAGTAAATAAAAATTAATATCAGGATGAGTAGCAGACAGCTTGCTGCCCATCCTGATTTATTTTGTTTTAAATAGACATTGGATTTCTCCTAAAATAAAATAACTAAATAAATAAAAGTAATGAATCGAATATTTGTGTTATTCTTTTTTCTAACAATGAGTGTATCCTTTCAATTAAATGGACAACCACCTTGCGAACTTCCTACCTTAGTAGTTTTTTTACAAGGCACGACCACTGGCTTGCCTGAAGGGTTGATAGTGAAGGATCAGGGCAACGCTGGTTATAGTACCCTGCGTAATGTCATCGGCTGCGCGCATGATGGTGATACCATCACCTATGACCAGACAGCACCCATGCCAGTTACCATGACCACATTGACATCCATACTTGAGATCAATAAAAGCCTGACTTTTATGGGGCTGGATGTTAATAATCGACCTGAGATCAAAGTAGATTACACGTCTATCAGTGATGAATATGGAATCCTGATCGCCGGTGATAAGACTGTCAATCTAAAGGATATTGATCTTAGATCGCTCAACAATCCTACAAATAAAGACGTTATGCGAATGATTGACACCAGTATAGTCAAAGTGACAGGCAAAACCGTTTTAAGCAAAGATTAGACCTTAGTTGTTTTTGTTTTAATTGTTTACGAAGTTTCTACCATTTAGTCTTTAAATTATAACAATTCATAGTCAATTTAGCAAATCCGCACCTTAACAATTTAGCAAATCCGCACATCCGAGCGTTGGCCCCTAATTTCGTCGTCGAAAATATCCCAGTTCAGCGACAATCTCTTCTGGCGTCAGGTAGTTTTTTCTTTTGTAGTTTTTATAGCTTTCAGAAGCACATGACTGGTGCAAAACATAATCGGACCAACCATGCAATTGCCATCCTAGTCCCTTCGATATAGTGATTTTATCAATTTTTTTCTCAAAATTAGCCCTACATTTTGCAACAGAATATTTTAGAGCGACACCTATTATATTGATGGTACTTCGTGACTCATAATCAACAATGTGCGCTAGCTCATGTCCTAGTATCCCTACTTGCGCGTTAAACGGAGCGTCTTGTAATAAAATACCATCATAGATAGTATTATTATCGATATAAACTGTGTATGACCTTTTGAGTACTTTAAGCAATGTATACAAGGCAGGCCTCGTTTCCATGGTAGTTTTGGTATCTCCATATTCAAAATTGATGTGAATATTTTTTAACTCTGGATAAAAGGAAAGAGCCACCAAAATGGGCAGTTCAAACTCTTTTGCAATTTTTTTGCTCGTTCCATATTCAGAACGAAATTCAACTAAGCGATGCTTAAAATCTTCATATTTGAGCTCCTGATTATCTCCAGATGAAGTTGCTGTACTAGATAGCGGTGATAATAGTAAAGACAATAAAACGATACAATATTTAGCCAATGTTTTCAAATTTTATGCAAATTAAGCTTTAAAATTGATATTTCAATCCATTTGTGAATCCCGCTTAGATAATTACCGCAATGTGTTCCTTTGCAATCTACTTCACTTGCAGTTGTATCCAGTTCAAAATGGTTGAAAGGGCCACGGGAGAAATGGTCTGCTCAATAACAGCATACTCCTCAGGTGATCCTATTTTACATTCTTGCAATAAGTGATTCAAATTGGGCAATTCTATAGTGGTAACATTTTTGTTTTTTCCTTTTTTCAAAGCTTTGGATATTGCCGATAGATTCTCATGTGGCGGCACTTGCAAATCCTTCTCTCCGTTTATCGCCAAAACAGGACATTTGACTTTCTTCAATGTAGGCGCTGGATCAAACCTAATAAAATACTGCATCCATGGACTTACGATCTGGTCTACCTGTACCTTGATAAATGCATCATCGCTCATTCCTTCAGGCTTATCACCACCTGGACTATCTGTTAATGATTTTCTGATCACCTCAGTCACATCTACTTCCAGTTGTTGACTTGTTTTGGATTTGAGAACAAGATCAAATATTTTTCTATACTTCACTTCGTTTTTCATCAAATCTTCATCGCTAGAACCTGTAGCCTTGCCGATCAACTTCTGCTGCAATAATAATAAATCATCTCCTTGAATCCCCGTGCCAGCCATCAAGACGATAAAGGCCACATCCTTGGATCTGCTAGCCACGATGGGTGCTATAAGACCACCTTCACTATGTCCTATAAGGCCTATTTTCTTTGGATTAATTTCCTTTCTACCTTTGAGATATTGAATGGCCGCTTCGACGTCTGTGGCAAAATCTGCACTTGTTGCTGTTTTAAAAACTCCTTTTGACTCGGCTGTGCCTCTATCGTCATTTCTCAAAACGGCGATTCCGTTTTTTGTTAAATAGTCAGATAACACTAGAAATGGTTTATGCCCCAATAACTCCTCATCTCTGTTCTGCGGACCGCTTCCACTTATCAAAATCACAACTGGAAATACACCATCCTTGGTTGGTAAAGTCAAAGTTCCCGCTAAATCTATACCAGCTTTAGCATTTTTGAACACAACATCTTCAGCATAGTAAGTATATGGTTTAATGGGCTCTTGCGTTCTAGCGAGTACCTTTTTTTCTATTTTTTCCTTTGATAAATTCATCGGGAAAGACTGCACACCTTGTTTGAAAATCCCAGTGATAGAATTGTCTTTGCCTAACGTTCCTGTATACTCTATTTTTGCATTAGCAATGGCAATTTTCAAATTACCATTCTCAAAACTAGTACTCGTTACTGGAATCCCCTTCGCTCCTTGATCGGGACTATCCATCGTAGCACTGTAACCACCTTCTGTTTTGCTGATGTTGAATACAAGCCTTAATTGTGTGCCTTGAACTTGCAAAGCACCATGCCATTGACCTACAATATCTTGACCTGCAAGTGATAATGAAACGACGCTTATTAGAAAACAAAGTGATATCTTATACATAGAAAATGATTAAAGGTGTAAACAAAATTGCTGTCATTTCATACCCGCTTTCTTTTTTTCTCTACTTAATCACGACCCTCCCGCTGACTGACCTTGCATTGATATTGCCTTTGTACATGTGCTCGCACGTGACTGCAGGAAGATAAAAATCTCCTTTGAAGGCAGCCTTCGTTCTGAACTGGAAATTCGCTTTTTGGCCAGCGCCAAGACTAAAGAAGGTGTATGCTCGATCATCTCTAAAATCTTGGTATGACCATGGCTCGTTGCGACTTCCGCTTGATGTCTCGTACATTCTAGGATTGATAAGTTCCCAGCCTGAAGGTGATTTAACATTGAGCGCGAGATCTTCAATGGTGATACCACTAGGATTGGATACTTGAACATTGATGTAAATATCATCACCTAGATTAGCAATTGTGGCTGGCGCACCCTTAGCGGTTGTATATGTTACGGTCATTCCTAAGCTATTGGCGGTGGCTGGCAGGTTGAGTTCGGAAGGGATGAATCGACTGTTTTGGTAAACATATAGATCCGACGCACCTTTATTTTCGATCGTAATTGTGTTGTTGATATTGTTTTTGGTGATACCATAATTGTGCGCTTCAAAACTACTGTGATTACCAGTTATCGCAGTGCCCAAACCAGAGATATTATAGCTTACTTTTTTGGCTAAGTTGAGTTGATCACCAAAATGCTTGTATGCGGCAATGAATGCATAACCCATCTCTTGCGTACTGTGCCACTGTGATTTATTCAGGGTTTCTACCATTCGATCGTAGTAAGTATCACGCTTTGCCTTCAAATCTGGCATCGTCGATAATATATCAACGGCCACTGCCAAATTTCGAGATTCTGACCCGAAGTAATAATAATTCTGCACATTTTTTTGAAGCCCTTCCGCTTTCGTCACATACTCTTTGGCTTTGGAATCATAACCGCTGAGTTTGTAAGCGCCGGCCACCATCCACCATATCAAAGGATCTGTGGATTTATTGCTAGATGCAAATTTGTTGAGCGCTGATTTGGACGATCTATTGGCCTTGGAGAGAACATACAGTCTGTAGGCTTGCGCCAAACTTTCACTATTATAGGAATATGAATCGGTATTTTGACTCATGGCCCATGTAGACGCTATTTTTTCTTGTGCTCGAAGCCAATTATTGAGCATGTCTTGTCTCGATGAAGGTATGAGATTGAGTTGCTTCATCTCCACCAGAAAATTACCTGCATAAATATCAGACCAAGGATGATAATAGTCATTGTCCCAATAGGAGAAACGTCCATCCCCTTTTTGAAATTTTGTCAACCGATCCAATGCAGTTTGTAAATGTCCTTGCTGCTTAGATTTTTGGCCAGCATCCATCATAAAAATCTTGTCTATGTACAATTGACCAAACGCAGCTGATGTGGTTTGTTCGAGGCAGCCATATGGATATTGGAGTAGGTTATCAGCCATGCTACCGAGGTTAGGAAAATTGGCCCCTGCAACCGAAAGCGTTGATGTAAAAACTTCAGGATAGCCTTCTACCTTGGTTTTGAACGTTGCTTTTGAACCTGGCTTGATGACATTTTTGACTGACGATGTTTGATATGAATTTGGATAGTTGACAAGTATGTCTGTCGACTCATTCATCTTTTTAGTCCCATTAGAGATCTCCATATTGAGTTTCATAGGACCTGCTTTAATGACTTCCAGATCCATCATTTGCGTCAGCTGATTTTGACCGTTGAAAGCGATGTTTTTGACTCCTAATCCTCGTGCCATACCGTTGCTCACACTTCCGCTTAGCGATGCCGAAGTGATGCTTTTGTCGTCTCTCATGACGGTGACTGGTATGGCCAGCTTATCAGAAATATTTAATGATCGCGGCAACTGCGACTGCACCATAAGTGCATTTTTAACAGGGATTAGTTTCTCAAAATGACCATATCTATTGGCTCCAGCCGCTACAATCATCAATCGTACTTTGCCGATGTAATTGGGAATCTTGATAGTATGCGAATTTTTTCCGCCCGCCTTTAGTACAAATGATCCTTTTTGTATCACCAATGGCTTGAAGCGATTGACTTCAGCGATAGCATCTGGGTGATAAGCATTGTCACCACCGATCGAAATGACGCCGGCAAATTTGCCTTTGAAAAACTGGATCAGATACTTGTAAATATCCCATGTCTTGACGAGTAATGGATATCTACCGTTGAAATGTTTGTTTGGATCGGGCGTTTCAAAACCAGTTAGATTTAATAAACCTTCATCCACCAATGCATAGGTATATTCTAGGGCTTTACCTGATGATTCTGATACTTGGAAGGTATAAGATTTATTGGATTCTAGGACATCTGCAATGGTAGCAACAGGCTTGAGCGGACCTTGGATATCGGTAACTGTGATGTGTTTGACACCGTACATGCGCAGTGGTAGATCATTGGCTGTTTGTTCGTATTGCTGCATGATGGTAGCATGGATGTAGACATTGGGTGCCCATGATTCATTCGATTTTAGGGCAATAGGCGCACTATTTGTGCCCATGGTATGCCATTGCTGCTCGATGACTTTATTGCCACGCTCGATACTAATAAGCACTTTGGCATTGGCAATATGTGGAAGACTTACATTGACCGGATCACCTGACTTGTATTCATCATTATCTGTTACAATATTGGCAAATTCTGGACTGCTATCTGGCGCAAATTTGGTACCATCGTAGACATTAAAATACTCTTCACTCCTATGTCCCGAAGCGGCATCTTCAAATATGACTCGATATGCACCAGCGACAAGTGATCCTTTTGGTAATGAGAATCCTGCCTGACCAGTGACTTTGGTTGTCCCATTTTTGACATCGGACCAGTAACTTGACTCTGTATATTGGCCAGCAGATCTAAGTCTATATTTGTCGATCCACCATGATTGTGAATTCTTTTGTACAACCCAAGTAACAGTATTGGATTGGGACATTTTTTTACCTAAACTCGAGACATTAACGAGATCAAAACCTACGTTTTCGTTGAGCATATGGCTACCGTTCCAGCCTTTGCCGAGTACATGTTTGCAACCGATATACGATGTGAATGGTGAGAGATTTATTTTCTTCCCTTCCTTATTTGTTCCACCATCTGCAAGGGTAGTTTCTGTTTCGATTGATATGCTGACGGGGCTGTTATAACTTTTAAATGATTCTCCATATTCTATAGCAGCGCTACCAGATCCATTGGTTACTCCATCGAAGATTGCAATATTATTGGCTGTATTGATTGGATGCACGTTGAATGCATAATTACCAAAATCGGCAAACGGTTTTATCATCGTATTGACGCGCGCCATCGTGCTTACTTTTGTATTTTGTAGCGGGAGGCCATTGAGATATTGGGTTGTCAATTTTCCTGCAAGGAACTCACTATAAATCATGTCACCTTTCTGATTATTGAAGGCAAAAACAGTCTCGACAGCATTTGGCTTAATGGTCTCAATTCGGATGTTTTTGGAGATACGTTTCGGTCCCATTTTGAAAACTGCTCGATAGACACCTGTCTTGGCTGTACTATTTGTTCTGCTGTAAAATGAATAGATCGATTGGTCAGCTTTATAAGTGTTTACTTGTTTATCTACGACAACATTTTCTGTATTATAAAGTGTGTATTCAACCGGAATGCCAGCAGGCAACTCTACTTGACTTTTGTTGATCATAAGATTGACGAAAACGGTATCACCTGGTCGCCATACATTGCGCTCACCATAGATATACATGCTAGACTCGATATCTGATTTGTCTCCAGAGATATCGAACTCGGTCAGTGAATTAGACTCATCTTCATCGAGTGAGAGATAAGTTGTCTGATCGGCTTTGCCTATTTTGATGACTGCTGCTTGCTGTGTCATATCTTCAAACATCACCATACCATTTCCATCGGTAGATTTGGTAGCAATGGACTCACCTTGCAAATTATACAGTGAAACCTCAGTAGAACTCGCATTTGAAAGATCCAATAATTTGCTCAACGCAATATGATAATCGTTCTCTCCTTTCTTAACGATGACACTATAATTTGAACAAACAAAAAGCTGATTGGACAATTGACGATGCACATAATATGCTGGTTTGCAAGGATCTCCCCGATGATTCCAATTATATGAGTCGTCTTCGCTATAATAGTAATCGTCATAGTAATCGTTGCGCTCATCAAAGTACTGCATACTTGGCAGTTTTGACTTAACACCTTCTTTGTCTACCAATGCTTTGGCGCAAGCCAACTTACAAAACTCTGGACCAAAATCCAACGAAACATAATAAAGGCTTCCGTGATGTCTCTTGATGCGATCAGTCAAATCTATCCCATGCACCGACCAACCTTCAGGGTCCGTATCAGCATTGGCAAGGTCTACAATCTCGTTGTAAACTGGACGACCATACATGCGAATATTATAGAGATTGTTGTCAGAAATTCTATTCCAAGCCATATAATGGACCGCATTTTCTTGCTTGATTTCGATGACCATAATACGAAGACGGTTGAGACCGCGGGTTTGAATCGGAATCTTCATCTTACCTTCAGAAGGAAAATAGTTGCCCTTGTCCATAAATCGAGCATCGGGTTTGCTAGCTTCAAGAGACAGAGAGATTATCTCAATTTTAGATAGTAAACTGCCCGATGCAGATTTTATACCATCATTAAGCGTAACGATTGCTTTGGCTTCTGTGGAAGGAATGATATTACCGTTCTCGTCATACTCCTCGTTGTCATTGATGATGTTGTTGTCTGCTAGAAAGACCGTGACTTTATTATTGGATACCGTATAATTAGAAGCTTGTTGATTGACATCGATGAGTCCTGTTAGATCTTGAGTTTCGTCGAGTTTCTGTGAAAAATAAATGTTTAATGTATTGCTAATTAGGTCGTGGTGGTGCTGCGCTACGTAGAACTTATCGGATGCATAAACCGGAATGTCGATTTTGGTATCTTCTTTTACAGAAACAGCGCCTCCTTTGGCTGTTATGCTCGTCGGAACAACTGTATTCTTTGGGAACTTAATATCAACAGTGTACCTATTATTTCCTTTGTCAGTAATCTCAATTTGTTGCTTGACATCTGCGAAACATTTTTTGAGATCTTCGATATTGATCGCATCAGCTGTAGAAACGTGAAGCAAAACAGATCTGGCATCGTCATCATTGATATAAATACCTTCCGTTTTGATAAATATATCTTGCTTGATAGTCTTGATATCGTAGGTGATATTCTCTTTGAAAGTTGTCTTGCTGAGCGCGGGAAGGTCTATATTAACCGTATAAAGCGCATCACTTCCTAACGGTTTTTCGGGCTTGAACGTAAGAATCGTATTATTAGTCAGTGAAACGATACCCTTGACGGAAGGGGAAAGACTAATGACTTTTTGTAATTGTTCCGGAGTATAGTTTTCGGCCGCAACTGGTGACTTAAGAACATAAGTAAGCTGATCATTACTTGAAATAACGCCTACCGTTGCCGCAGTAAAATATTTCTCCAACTTCTCTCGATCTTCGGTCGGGCTAAGTAATTTTTGTTTTTTGTTACAACTCGAGAATGAGCCGCCTATTAAGAGTAGACAGAACCATGTGATTACGAAATGCTTGGTCATTGTTTTGGTGTGTTATTTCGGGTTATTAAAAACTTAGTAATTATATCGCTTATGCAACAGCAATAATACGTCAATCCTCCCATATTATTGTATTAACGAAAAAGATTGTTCGCATAATGATAAAGATCTTCAATATGGTAGATATAAGCTCAAGCTCCGGCTAGAAAACAGATTGTTATGAGTAATAGCTTCGATCTACTGCAGTGCAGGTGATGTATTAATTAGCGAAAAGTAAGTACTCCGAAATGATGAATATCTAAGATCGCCACATCATCGGAAACAGTATCAGCATTGCCCCCAAAAACATGGCATCGATACCACCTACAATCATTAAATCTTGATCGATGGCCGTATCCGTCAATAGTCGTGCACTGACTGCACTTGCTTTAAGCATAATTAATAATATAGGTAAGACCAAAGGTAGAGCGAGTATTGACATAAGTGTAGAGCTATTTCCTTCGGCTGATGCCAATAATGAAACGAAAGTAAAAATCACCGAAATACCAAAAATACCTAAAGCGGCACTTCCAAAAAACATCAAGTAATCCTTAATAGGAGAATCTGCAAAAATCGACATAAAGACGGTCGAAACGACAAAAATCACAAATAGAAAAACAAAATTATACGCTAACTTCGCAACAGCAAGATCTATCGGGTTAAACAAAGTATAGTAGTAAAGATAAGTTTCTTTCTTTTCCTGTAGGAAGGACTTTACAGAAGCATTGAGCCCAGCAAATAAGACTACAATCCATATGAGCACTGTCCATTCTCGAGGATCGATGCTATTGAATGATTTGTAAATCATATAAATAACCGTCGCCGTAAACAAGAACACACCTCCTATTGAAAACTGTTGTCTGAACTCGATGTCAACTTCTTTCAGAAAAATATTTTTTATATGTTTGAACGGCATTGGCTGCATGTTGATGGAGGCAAAGATACTATTTAGGACTAAAGTATTGATCTATTAAAAAGGTAAACTTATTACTGGACGGGTCAGAATAGATCGATAGGTAGTGATATGTTGGGATAGGGATCGCAGGATGCTCGAATTAAGTCGTAATGCCTTCGCCTTAAAACGTAAAAGCCCCAACATTAAAGTTGAGGCTTTGGGTGATAGACAATATTATAAAGTTTCTTTTGTGGTAAAAAGGTTTTACCATAGTTTGGGTTTTGGCAGTGTAATAAAGTCCTTTTAACTATTCTTCCACAATCAAACTTGCAGTGTTCTGAACTGTCACTGTTGCACCGGTTTGGATTACGAGCGATTTGATGACGATATTGCTGCCGGTGGTTACGATCGGACTAATACCCGTATTTGATATGATGACAGGTGACTGTGGTTGTGGAACACAAATCGGTGACCAGTTGCATGGGTTAGTCCATACCGATGATATG
>JANMMV010000769.1:0-1590 GCA_031373565.1 Saprospiraceae bacterium | reverse complement strand
CTTTTTGCGCAACTTCCGCTTGTGCTAGCGTCGCGGCATCCATACCACCTGCTTGACGTGGATCAACTCCATCTAAGGAAACACTAAATACATCAAATCCTTTTGATTTATACTTATTATAGATCTCTACAACATGCGGATTTGCCTGTCTGCAAGGACCGCACCATGATGCCCAAAAATCGATCAATACTAACTTGCCCTTATAGTCAGACAATTTGCGCACCTTACCATCTGGGCCAGGGAGTGAAATATCTGGTGCTGGCATTCCTATTTGTATTTTTTGAGACGCTTGCTCCATCTTCACTTGTTGGTCCAACTGACTGATGACAGATTGATATTCCGCATTCAGTGCAATATCAGGGTAAGTAGTCTTCAATCTTTCAGACACCGCCTTGTGTACATCAAGTACGTCCGGACTAAATCTAAATAATTGTGATGCGATTTGGAAAGCCACTAAAGGATCTACTTCTTTCATCACCACTTCTTTAAGCGCAGGACCATCTTGTGATGCAATATAGTTTGTCACTGTTTTGAAATACAATTCTGACAATGGAGAACCTTCTACTTTGTACTTAAACTCAGCCAACTCCGCCAAATTACCAGATAACTTTACTTGCTTGTCGGTACCGTCAGAAATGATGTCGATGGCTTGTGCTCCTATTTTAACTCTGTAAATGCCTTTCTTGATGCCATCAGGAAACTTGATTACAAATTTGCCATTTGCATCTGCTTTCTCAGTAATTAAGTTATTTCCTTGAGACGATAGCGACATTTGTTCAACATAGATTGTCATATTTTCAGCTCCTTTGACGTCACCTTGGATTTGAGATCCTTTGATCAATGCTTTGCACGATATAAAAGATCCTACTAATAGTAACAACAAACTACTCACAACAATTCGAGATGTATACTTCATATTTATTTATTATATTTTTACCACTTAAAAATTAAAAAAACCTTCATATTAAATTAATTATATATATGTCGGATCCGATGCGCAAATTTAGCATCAAAACTTTTAACTTGATATAATGGTTTGCAAAGAGTAGAAGAAAACAACGTTTTTTAGGAAATCATTAACACTTATCTTACCAAAACAAGTTTAACAAGCTCTTGCTTTTGGCCTTTTGTAATTATACAAACATAAATACCTGCAGGTTCTTCAATAGTAATATCACCATCATTGATTGCAAAATTAATTAATCTGCCCTTCATATCTCTAATCATTATATGGTCATAATTACTAGGTGAAATGCTAAAATTTCCATTTGTTGATGGGTTAGGTCTCACAGAAAACTTGAATGAAGCGCTGCTGTTCTTGACATTGGTATGCTGAACTAAGTTATTCTTGTCCAAAATCGTGGATACAGGCAACAACTGAACCTCAGACTTCGAGATAACGTTGATTTTTCCTGAAAAAGTAGAATTAGACAACTTTATGACGTGCCATAACTTTGATACTGGGTCAAAATGAACAGATTGTGGGTCAATTAACCCATCTTCATCGTAGAACATTGGCAATTTTTCTCCTTCAGCTATCGAAAAAACATAATGCAAACCAACTATATCATGCTCCGTAGGTGCAACAAC
>JANMMV010000607.1:0-2935 GCA_031373565.1 Saprospiraceae bacterium | reverse complement strand
GATGGATTGGCATTACTCACTAAAAGTGATATAGATGCGGTCTTTGTAGATATACGGTTAGGTTCGGAGACAATTTTTGAACTATTAGCTCAGATAGAGCACACGCGATACAAAATAGTGTTTACAACAGCCTATACAGATCATGCGCTCGACGCCTTTCGATATGAAGCCATCGACTATATACTGAAGCCTTACAGTCCCAAGCAAATCATCAAGGTAATAGAAAAACTCAAGAAATCAATGCCCACCTTTGATCAAAAGGACTTGGGTCAGCTACTTGATGCCATGCAGCAAGCCAAATCATCACGCATTTCTATCAATACCAACGAAGGGATTAGTTTTATCGACCCCAACGATATTATACATTGTACAGCAGATGGTGCCTATTGCAGTGTTGTAATTCAAAATGATGGTAAAATATTCGTCAGCAAGACCCTGGGTGAAATAGAATCACAGCTCAACCCTACCCAGTTTATTCGTATCCACGCTAGCCATGTCATCAATATCAACCATATCAAGAAATTTCTAAAGGAAGATGGCGGGATCGTCTTGATGAGTGACGGCACACAGATACCTGTGAGTAGACGGAAGAAGCAGGAGTTTATGGAAAGGGTGAAGTGATTAGAAATATAAATTAACTAATTTATTTTCAACTTATTCTGGTTGCATAAAATGCAATAGAAGAATCTGTAGCGAAGATGCAACAATGATTTTTGTTGAAAAGAACGCATTATGTTCTGATAAGATTATGAATTTAAAGTTCAGAGAAACTGATCAAACAGTTGTAAGAAAAGCAAATACATGTGGAATATTTGAAGAAAGCGGTTGGAAACTAGAAGGATTTTATATTCAACCAAAAGAGAGTGTATGGAGCAATAGTCCTAATAACGAATTACAGTTCATGCCTCATTGGGTAAGTAATAGAAATAATCAAATACAAGAAACTATTGGTAATCCAATCACAATTCCTACAACACTTAGATCGTTATCGACAGCAGAAATGCCAAGTTTTAATACTGCTATTCCTAACGTTTCAATCTTAGCTACTCAACTTGCGAATAACAAATTCAATCACAATATTCTTCAATTTAATGGAGAAGCAATTCAAGATAGTTTCGGGAAAGCTTATATTCCGTATTTATCATTAAAACTGATACTTGAACATTGTCAGTATCTTGGCATAACTGGATCTTATGTTAGCTCAGGAAATATTGGGGTCTTCGAATGGAACAAAAGTAATGGTGGTTTAGTAAAATAAACTTGTAATCAAAATTACTTTACCTATCGTTTTGTTGGATTCAACGATGCGCCAAGAAATTTATCCATTCAAATACCGCCAAGTATGAAATTATTAATTAAATCGAATTTAAAGGCGCAGAGCAATGCTCCTGCTAATCAAAATTACGAAGCATCGCCAACTATTCCCACTGAAACTTGGGCGGTTCCTTGTCCGCCAATGTGGAAGCCAGGAATTTAATAATACTGCTTTTACTTAGTGCACAAGAATCTTATCGTTTTTTTTAGTTTTATCTCCGTTTACTGCTCCGCCCAGTCAAACCTATCATGGCTTTCGAATCAATACAATACCTTTTTCACAGAAGTAGATGGCGAGTTATGGATTGCTAGTGCAAGTAAAGGATATAACAGATATAGGGGTATAGACACCAAGCATTACAAGCTAAATGACGCTTCAAGGTTAACGGGTACCTTTATCCAGTCGCCAATGATCCAAGATAAGCAAGGGCATCTTTGGACATCTACATATGAAAACTTATGCATTTTTGATCGCAAGAAAGATCAATTTTATTCCTTCCAAGTCACAATTAATAATGATACAGTAAGGATGGGATACAAGGTCTTTTATTATGAATCAGAAACAAATCTCATCTATGCCAGAGCCAATGATCAATTAGTAACTATTGATGCGGCGACACGATTAGTCGTCGACCATTTAGGTGCTACTAAAGGTACTACATTTTCTGTACATGGCGATAGGATCATGGCTTCACCGTGGCATATCGACAAAGGCATTGAAATATGGAAAAAGCATGGAAAGCAATGGAAAAGGAGTCACGAATATTTCTCTTCTTGTGAGCCTTTCAAAGACATGTTGGTAACCAATTCTTTTTATGCGAATGGGACTTGGTGGCTATTGACAACAAAAGGATTGGTTGAGTATAATTTTAAAGATCCGTGCTCATCCAGACTACATACTTTTCATATCAAATCACATAACAATAGCATCACCGATGGCTATCAAAAAGGAAATTATATCTATGCTGCCAGCGACAAGAATGGTGTGCAAATCTTTGATATTAACCAAAAAATGTTTCTTTCTTACAAGAATCAAGTAAGCGAAAAAGTCGACTACATCTATGTTGACGACAATGATAGAATTTGGAAATCAAATATTAAATTTGGTACGGAAGTAGTTCCATTGAGCAAATTGGTAGATGAAACTTTAACTTTTAAAAAAGGAAGGTGGGCACATATCATTTTACATGGCGATACCAAGATTCTTCTTGATAACGATAATGGTTTTGTCATTTCTGATTCAAAAGGCGAGCATAGCGTAAAAACGTCAAGTTCCTCGTGCTTTTTACCCTATATCAATCAAATCATTGCACTCGATAACGATCGATTATTAATAGCAGGATATCAGGATATGGGTATTTACCATATCCCTAATAAAAAGTATTCAGAGCTCAAGCTTCCAAATATTGATGGCATTCAATACTTGTATGTAAAAGATAATCAATTTGCTATTATAACAAATAATGAAGTAAAGACATTTGATGTACGTAACTGGCAGAAATTGGACAACCCAAGACTAAAACCCTACCAAGGTACGATTCAATACACGATTTACCTTTCTGATAGCCTTCACATTTATGGTAGTTCTTCTTCGCATGTATTGATCCAATCTTCAAAATTC
>JANMMV010000582.1:0-5787 GCA_031373565.1 Saprospiraceae bacterium | reverse complement strand
AATTACTTTCTCAACATCAAAAAATTTACACCTGCCAATGGTCTAATGACCTTTGCTCTTGGCGACTATGCCACTAGTACAGAAAGCATGACTGACAGTCAAATGATCAATGAGATCATGTTGAATTTAAAAGGTATTTATGGCAACAACATTCCAAATCCTACAAGCTTTCTAAGAACTAAATGGGGGCAGAATATAAATTCATTTGGTGCATATTCATATCCTACTAATGGCTCAACCTCTGCTGACTTTGACACAATTGCGAATGAGATAAGTGACAAAGTTTTCTTTGCAGGCGAACACACCGAGAGAGAATATCGTGGTACCGTTCACGGAGCATATTTAAGTGGCATACGAGAAGCTGATAAGATAATTGCTTTATAAAAACGAAAATGGGCATTTATCGATTGATTTATTTGCAGCATGTTAGCGCAACAACAGCGATAGCCAGTGGCAGGCATCTTGATACAAAGTAATGAAAATCCTGTCAACCGCAATTGAAGGTTCATTCTCTTTTGGCACTATCCTATTCCGAAGCGCCTATTCACTAGTTCATTTCAATAAAAGGGCTAAATGTTGATCGAATTTCATTTCGAACTATGATGCACAATTTCGATATCAGGTAGGTTTAGTTGTCGATACATCGAGATAACAATACACATAGAAACTTGCTTTTATTCGTAAAAAGTCTAAGCGTAAAGGTAATGGTTGACGACCTAAAGTACCGTTACATCGCCAGTCAAATAAACGATACTACCGTCCACAAGCTCCACTTTTGCAAACCAGACATAGACCCCAGAAGAGACTGTTTGGTTCGATAAACGTCCGTCCCAAATTTCTAATGGTTCATCTGGATTAAACGCTTTTGCTTGAAAAATTGGGTTACCATACCGATCATAAATGTCTAAACGATGGATGTAATGAACCACACAATTTGGTAATATTTTGAACTGTTTATTACCCGCCGAAGCAGCAGGTGAGAAAATATTAGCAGCAAAAATAAGGTTGTCTTTGTCCAAAATTATTTGCACCGATGCGCTATCCGCACAACTGTATCCATTTTCTACCTTCAATCGATAACTAGATTTGACGCTAGAAATGACCTCGGGGCTAAGACAATCTGAACAGCTCAGCCCATCTTGTGGTGTCCATTCATAATTAACGTCGGTGTCACCCAACAGTTTTGGCAATAAGATGAGAGGATCACAATAATCTGTCATAATTACATTATCCAAAACAAGGTCGGGTGTTGGCAAAATCATCACATCCATCCCAATCGTATCATGACAAGCGCCATTTGTCGTGATGACTTCATAATATCCAGTTTGCTCATTTCCAACAATGGGAAGATCTAGGACTGAGTTTATCTCTTTAAAATTATTGGGTCCACTCCACGAATAGGTTAACAATTCACCTTTATTGGTATCTGTTACCGCAAGATTCAGGGTATCTCGTATACAATAAGTCGAGTCACCTTCGATAATGGTCATTACTTGGGGTCTTACTTCGACTTCAAGCATTCTCTTTTGGATACAGTATCCATAAGTTGCGATTGCGTCGTAGATTCCTGATCTTTTCGGAGTTACATTTTTGATCATGGGATTAGGATCTACGGAACCAAAAATCTCTGGACCTGCCCAGATAATTTGGCCTTCCGGAAAAATCAAGCTAGTCAATAATAACGAATCCCCTTCACATACAGGACTATTACTACCTACACGAAGATCCAAAAGACTATTTGGAGGATCTAATGTGATGGTTGTATCTTTCAAAGACAAACTGCAATTGCCATTCAAAGATCGGAATTTAAAAAGTTGATAATTACCAGGGTTTAATGAATCGATTGTGAAGGATTTTTTGTCGTCAATGACAACATTCTCAAACCGCTCTTTATATCCAATCCTGTTTAGCAGGCCAACTTCAAAGCCCTGTCCTGGTACAAATTCAGGAGATGTGACAATAATCTTTCCATCATTAGCTACAATACAATCTGTAGGGGGAATGATCTTCCATGATAAGTTTTCAAGATCTCTTGTTTTGAAGAAAAAATTAGTTCGGTCACCAAACGCCGACGATCCTGGATCATCAGACGCTAAATTTGTAGGGAAGCGAGGTGGAAGATTCTGCAAATAAGCTCGGGTGTAAGCAGGACCGTCATTTGCATTGATTGACATTATTTCCACACTAATCTCAAATCTGCCCTTAGCTCGAATCAATAGTCCAGAAATAGATAAAATGTTCGTGCCGATACCCGTTCCTGCATCAATTTTACCAACAAATTCATTTCCATTAAGTGAGTTTGAGATGGACTTGATGATGGTCCCTTCTGGAAATGTATCCTTTAATACCACGTCAATGAATGGAATGTAGGAATTATTTTCAAAACCAATGACAAATGTTTTCGAATCATTATTACAAAACATGCCGTTTGTGGGTCCTGAGTTTGTAAAATTAAGCGAAAATGGACATGAGCAAGCATCACTTAATATCTCAGCAGAAGCAGTTAAAATGGGTGTTGTTTGGCCATCGAAGGAATTAATACTAAAGAACTTATTTTGTGGTGGATTCAACCCACCCAATGAGGAGCCATAACCGTGGAGACTTGATCTTGGGTCGAAAACTAAACCAGCTATGTGCGTTATGATTTCAGGACTAATAAAACTAATGGGCGTGACCATGCCAAGATTTGGATCATCAAAGTTAAGATTGATCCTTAGCATGGCACCTCTCGTAGCTGCAGGTGCCAAGTCTTCGTGCTCAAAACTGCCCTGAAATGAGTAAGCAGTCTTAGTATCGTTAGGGTCAAAGGCAAAATCAAAAATGCGGGTTTTGAATGCACCTTGATTCGGCGATTTGGGATCCCAAAACAAATCGATTTGTCGCAATAACTTGAATTGGTCAACTACATCGAAAACAAGCATCTTATTCAGCCTGTAATCATAACAAACATAGAGTCCTTCAGCCGTGCAGTCCCCTGCATTGACTTTCAATGTGTCGACTATCGAAACTTGTCCGATCCTCTCGTAAGTAGTGTAAAGGCTGTGCCTTACGATTGTGCTTGTATTTTGCTCAACACTATAAACATAATTATCCTTAGGGTTAAAGCCCATCGCATCAAAATGACCATCGTAAATGGCTAAGATCCCAAAAATAGTTGGTGAAAAAGGAATGGATGAAGGATAATAAATGGATGTCGTCTTGCCATCACTTGCCGAAACGAGAAGTCTACCGTCACAATCAAATCTCCGTTGCCCATCTAGGTTTGTGGTCAAACAGATGGTAAAGAAGGAAAGCAGTATAAATGGTAATAACTTCATTACAGTGTAAAACTAAATCATATTTGCTACATCAACTTGTTTAATTTGCAATAGTACAGCTTGTTCGACAAATTGATCTTGGTAAATAAGATAAAATAAGTCAGCAACCATTATTAAACAAACTGATTGTAGTCTTCGATAGTTCAAAACTCCAGTAGTCCTAAACTGCATATTCTTATTTTTGTTGATAAAAAAAGGGCCAAGTTATCTTTATAACACGGCCCTTCCTTACAACAAAACAATACTTATGATTTATTTTTAATTCCTTAAACCTGGATTATGCGTTAGAAAATCTATTACGAAGCAAATGCATACATCAGGTTAAATAAGGATTTATTTTTTAGGCTTCTTCTTAAACTTATCGCGGATCTTATCAGTCCACTTTTTAGTTTTTGATTCTCTTTTATCAAAAACATATCTGGCACTTACACCTGAATAACTATAGTAATTCTTATTGCGATCATCTTGGTTGACTGTCAACATCGGCGTAAAATCGATGCTCATATTAATTCGCCCTACAGTCATCTCAGCGCCACCAGTGAAAACAAGGCCTCCTGCCTGAACTTTACCAATCTCTTTAAATCCGCTTTCTTGATTACGAGTGAAAATACCAGCTCCACCAAACACATTTAGTCTCTTAGATCCCAAAATACCCCAGTGACGCTTCACACCAACCGAAGCCATACTGTAATCCGAAAAAAGATTGGGCTTCAAGATCAATTCTGCAGTGTATTTGTCTGCAAACCTAAATGCCCCCGATAGACCGATACCATCAGCTACTTTTACACCACCAGCGATATCATATCGTTGTGCAGCTAATTGTTGACAGAGGGCGAAGGAAATAAGTATAAGAAATTTGCTTGTCATGATAAGGAGAATTAACTTGTTTTGAAAAGGTTGATTTGATATTAAGACGATATATTTCTAAATTTTGTTATCTTTATAACCTTAATAGGTTCATAATTAAAAGTTAAACATTTTGATCCCGCTATCTGATCCTTCTTCTACGCAATGTCCTCTTTGTCAAGAAAAGCAAATAGAGAAGATCATTCCTGACATAAATAACAGAGTTTATTGGCGATGCCCTTCCTGCTTCTTGATATTTATAGATAGTAACCACTTACCTGCACCCCAGCAAGAGAAAGCACGGTACGACCTCCATCAAAATGAAAACACGGACACAACCTACTTGTCGTTTTTATCCCCTATGATCGATTCTATCAAGCCATACATCCATAAAACCATGCTTGGGCTTGATTATGGATGTGGCCCCAATCCAGTACTCGCTGATATGCTCCGTTCTCAAGGATATAGCATATTTCATTATGATCCGTACTATTTTCCAATCATAGATAGAATTAACTTTGACTTCGTTCTTTCTACGGAGGTGGTAGAACATTTTCATAAGGTAGAAGTAGAATGGACAAGGCTGATCGATTTGGTCAATCAGGGCGGTTATCTAGGCATTATGACGCATATGTACGATGACGTCACAGATTTGAAAAAATGGTACTACATGAGAGATTTTACACATACTGCATTTTATCACAGCCAAACTTTCTCCTTTATCGCTCAACATTGGAAATTAAAATTATGCATAATGATGAACAGCCGCATTGCCATCCTTCAGAAAATGTAATCTGATCATCATCAATAAAGAACGGCCTTCCTAGCCTTCACAAACCATACTAATGCCAATACACCAACAAATCCAAGTGCGACCGATAGGTTACTTAAGTCAGATATAAAACCGATCAAGACTGGACCTGCCAAAAATCCAGTCATCGAAAAAGTATTCATAATGGCTAATCCACCACTGTGAGGGATATCAGGATATCTAGCCGCTGACGCATACAAAATCGGTGAGCCTAAGGAAACACCTAATCCGACAAAGCCAAATCCGATAATCGCACTATATGTATATGGTGCACTGATAGCAATCACAAAACCAATAAATGCCAATAAAGCCCCTCCCGAAAGTATATTATTCTTGCCATACTTCGGGATTAAAGCGTCTCCACCAAATCTCCCTAGCGCCATAAATGCTGAGTAAGAAGTCAGGCCCCACCCTATCTTGCTATCTACCGCCTTGACAATATCTGACATATATAATGTTGCCCAATCTGCCATACTACCTTCGGTCATATTGGTACAAAGACTAATGACGACCATGGTAAGTAACGCGCCTTTGGGCCAGGTGAGTTTTAATGCATCATCCTCTTTTGATGAAGTGGTAGGCAAGATCTTGATATTTAGAATCGTTCGATGGGTTATCAAGGCGGCCAAAATAGTAAAAGCACTCATTGTGAACATGTGCCTAGGCTCTGACCATCCTAATGGTTTGGTGATGCTTAGCATAAAAGACCCTAACATCAAGCCTATGCTGAACATACCATGGCAAGTGGACATGATAAAAATAAAAGCTGATTTTTCGAGTTCAGCAGCGGTCATATTCATCGCGATATTCAAG
>JANMMV010000581.1:0-5431 GCA_031373565.1 Saprospiraceae bacterium | reverse complement strand
CTTATTTTTTGACCCCAGCAAACCAAACGCCGAAGCTAGGTTATTTAACGAGCGAAATTATCAAGATCAGTATGCAGACCTTGGCGACCCGGTAATGAAGCTTGGTGCCTTGCGAACATCAGTCGTAGACCTTGAAGCCGGTAAATTTTTGATGATAGGGGAAGGCTTTTCTAAAGAAGGAAAATTCCCTTTTATTGACGAATATAGTCTTGCTGACTTTTCAAAGAATAGAGTTTATCAGACCAAAGACGATACCAAACTTGAAGAAATTATTAGCGCAGTGGATGCCAAGAAAGGAATTTTCTTGACAAGATTAGAGTCCAAAAATGATTATCCAAATTTGTACCTGCGGGATATTAAAAAGGGTAGTTTGAAAGCAATGACCCAGCATGCTAATCCATTTAAGGCATTAGAAAATGTTCATAAAGAAATTATCACTTACAAGCGTCCTGATGGCGTAGAATTGTCCGCTACCCTGTACATGCCTGTGGGTTATGATAAAAATACGAAGGAAAAGCTGCCTATGGTCATGTGGGCCTATCCGACAGAATTTAAAGACAAAAATAGTGCTAGTCAGATAACAAATAGTGCTAACGAATTTACATTTCCTAATTATGGCTCACCCTTGTATTGGTTGACAAAAGGCTATATCGTACTTGATGATGCTTCATTTCCGATCGTAGGAGAAGGAAAAAATGAGCCAAATGATACCTTTATGCCACAACTGGTTGCAAATGCTAAGGCGGCAATAGATGCTGTTGATGCGATGGGATTTTTGGATAGAAAAAAAGTGGCAGTAGGTGGCCATTCATATGGCGCTTTTATGGTTGCTAATTTGCTAACACATTCTGATCTTTTTGCTGCTGGAATCGCACGCAGTGGTGCTTATAATAGGACATTGACTCCTTTTGGATTTCAATCAGAAGAGCGAAATTACTGGGAAGCACCAGAAGTATATGACGCGATGTCACCATTTCAGCATGCTGACAAGATGAAGCACCCGCTCTTGTTAATACATGGAGAAGAAGACAACAACCCAGGGACATTTCCTATACAAAGTGAGAGATATTTTAATGCCTTGAAAGGTTTAGGAGCACAAGCGAGACTTGTCATCCTACCTAAAGAAAGTCATGGCTATGCTGCCAAAGAATCGATAATGCATATGCTATGGGAGCAAGATCAATGGTTAGATAAGTATGTTAAAAATTTAAAAACGGAGACAAAACCTTAAATGATAATGAAATATAATTTTTGCTTGTCGCTTATGTTTTTTGCAATAATCCACACCTTTGGGCAAAGCAGCATTAAGTGCGGCCCTATGGTAGGGCAAGTACAATTAAGAGATGCGATTATTTGGGTTCAAACGACCAAGGCTTCTCAAGTCAAAATTAGATACCTAGTAGATGGTTCGGATGCAGATTTTAATGATACCGACGCGATTAGTACTGATGAATCAAATCAGTTTATTGCTACTTTCTATCTAAAAAACTTGATGCCCGGTAAGAAATATGGATACAGTGTGTGGGTTGACAATAAGTTGCAGCAATGTAAGTATGAGCTTTCATTCATAACACAAAGCCATTGGCAATATAGGACAGAGCCGCCTACTTTTAATTTTGTAGCTGGTTCATGCGCGTTCGTAAATGATACCAATTATGACCGGCCAGGAAAAGGTTATGGATCAAGTTATCAGATATTTGGGAAGATCGATTCTATGCGACCTGACTTTATGTTGTGGTTAGGGGATAATACTTATTTGAGAGAAGGCGACTTCGAAAGCCGTGCTGGCATTTACAATAGACAATCTCATACAAGATCTTTAGCAGAACTGAGACCATTAATGGCACGCACGCCCAATTATGCTATCTGGGACGACCACGATTATGGGAGTAACGATGCGAACCGCACATTCAGGCTTAAAAATCATTCGTTGGAAGCATTTGAAGATTTTTGGCCTACGGAGTATTATCACACCAATAATTTGGAAGGTATCACTCATAGTTTTGCTTACAATGATTGCGAGTTTTTTATGCTCGACAATCGGTGGTACAAGACGGCAGATACATCCGGCACGATGCTTGGTAGAACGCAGATTGATTGGCTCAAAGATGCCTTGCTAAGTAGTTATGGATCGTATAAATTTATTGCCATAGGTGGACAGTTTTTGAGTGATTTTAAAAGTTTTGAGAATGTGGCTAATTATGCGAAAGAGCGACAGGAGATCATTGACTTTATTGATAAGCATAAGATCAAAAATGTGATTTTCTTGACAGGAGATAGGCATCATTCGGAAGTTACCAAAGTAGTGACGCCGGGAGGAACAGTCATCTATGATATAACCTCATCTGCACTCACGTCGACGACTTATGATCACAGCAAAGAACCCAACACACTTAGAGTGCCTGGTAGTATATTTGGGGTGAACAATTTTGCAGTATTGACGATATCAGGAGAGCGAAAAAATAGAAAGTTAAACCTAAGATTTGTGGGTGCAGATGGAAAAGAATTGTATAAATATGAGTTTTAGTAAAAAAAAATATTTCGACACGATGGCTTTTAAAAATTTGCTCATCACATTTTCGATGAAACTGTTTATTGCTACAATTATATGTTGTGGTTTGAGTCAAGATAATTTGGCACAAACACAAATATTTAGTTTGCCAGGTCCTATTTCGTATACCAACATTGATAATATCCCTGGCAATGGTCCAAATCCTATTATCAACAATTACGGTCCAATAAATATATCATCTTGTACCTCTATTAAGTTTTCAATGAATTTCAGCTTTAGTCAGCCATGGGGCACAGGTGGCATGGAACCAGCAGATTTTTGCACTTCCTTGGGCGGCTGCGCTGGCGACATTAGCATGCCGACAGCAGCTGGCTGTTTTAATTGTTGGGATTTTATGTACGTTGATGTTAAGATGGATGGTGTGACAGTATTCACTGATCTGATCGGAGTGCCCGGTGAGACTCGTCAGTCGGGGATGCTTATGTATAGTGGTTGTACAAATGGTGCATCAAATTTGACAATCGAAATTAGAAACATGAATTGGGCTGCTGCCGAAACTAATACGTTTAGCAATATTGTAGTTTCTTGTTGGAATGTTGCACCTACAGCTGTTGCTTCAAATCCGATATGCGAAGGTGGGTCTTTTACTTTAACCGGCACTGTAGGAAATCCTATGGATATGTTGTCTTCTTTGTGGACAACTACAGGTGGTGGTTCTATAACCAATCCAAGTAATCTTGTCACAACTGTAACAGGAGCGACAAATGGATCAACCTATGTTTTAACTACAACTGATGAAAACGGTTGTACTGATAGTGATCAGGTAACAATTAGTACATTACCGATACAAGACCCTGCATTTATATTCAATAATTGGTGTCAGGGTAATCCAAACGGACCAACAGGCATTGCTACACCAGGCGGTACATTTAGTTTTATGCCTTTGCCTGGTGACGGAGCCACGATCAATTCTTCGACTGGTGTCATAACTGGTGCAGTAAATGGCACATCCTATAGCATACAATATTTGACGCCAGGGCCATGCCCTAGCATGTCAGTGGTAGTAGCGATGCAAATGGCTGCGACAAGTGCTGCTTTTACTTTTGCGAATTTCTGTGTGGGTGCTCCCAATGGACCAGTTCCTACAAATAGTGGCGGTACTTGGTCATTTAATCCTAACCCTGGCGGTGGTGTGACCATCAATGCTACTACCGGTGTGATATCTGGCGAGGTAGCGGGGGCTACGTATACTGTTCAATACACTACAGGAGCACCATGTGGTCAAACGGCAACCCAGATGGTTATGATCTTGCCATTGATAATTCCAGTATTGCCGGCGTTGGGGCCGTATTGTACAAGCGATCCAGCTGTAAATTTACCCGCAACTGTGAGTGGTATTACTGGTGTATGGTCTGGCAATGGGGTGACTGGTACTGTCTTTAACCCGAATGTTGGTAACGGCACTTATACGCTTACGTTCACTCCAAATGCTGGACAGTGCGCCAATGTGGCAACAACTAGTGTCACAGTTAATGCCAATCCGATGGGAAATTTAGTAGGTAGTCCCATACTTTGTCCTGGTCAGTGCGATCAAGTAATGTTTAGTTTTACAGGAGGAAGTGGTGTTTTTAATGTAACACTTAATATCATGGCTGGTCCATTCAATTTCAATTTTACAGTGCCTGGGGTGACAAATTCTACTGTATTGAACTTGTGCTTATCTAATAATTTTCCACCTTTCAATCCAGCTACAAATACGATCAATGTCCCTACAGCTACTCCACCGGGAACATACTCTTTAACTTTGGTAAGTTTTGCATCGACTTCAGGGCCTTGTGCGACAGGAATCGTAGGGACCCCGGGTATGATAAGTTTGACTGTAGCCGCTGCACCAACGGCCAATGACGCGGCGATTTCTAAATGCGATTTTGATCAAAATGGGACAGAAATTTTTGATCTGACAACTGTGCAGGGCACCATCACTAGTCCGCCAAATACAATTGCGTGGTTTACAAATAGCACATTAACTAATCCCATTGGCAACCCCAGCTCTTTTTCTGCTGGTAATAATACAACCGTTTATGCGCAAGTCACAAACAGCAACGGGTGTACTTCTGTTGCTGACGTTTTGTTAACGTTGATAGCG
The DNA here is from genome assembly GCA_031373565.1 of Saprospiraceae bacterium. GTDB lineage: Bacteria > Bacteroidota > Bacteroidia > Chitinophagales > Saprospiraceae > OLB9. Next base: position 773 of record JANMMV010000581.1, on the reverse strand, counting down.
CCTGTGGTCTTAAACCCTAGTGATTACAATAGCTGTGTAAATGGCCCTATCATCAATTTGACAACCACAGTAGCGGGGGTAAATGGTATCTGGTCTGGAACAAATGTAATATCTAGTGGTACTCAATTTGATCCTACTGGATTAGCTGCTGGGACATATTCTATTACATTTACACCATCAGATCCACTGGCTTGTGTTTTGCCGGCTACGGCTGATGTGATCATATCTGCGGGACAACCCATTAATATAAATGATCCAATATCTACAACTTGTCTTGGTAGTGGTAATATAGTACTACCATCGGATATAGGTGGTGTATCTGGCACTTGGTCAGGTAGTCCTTTTATTAATGGTAACGTATTCAACGTGACTAATTCGGGAACGGGTAATTTTACAATCACTTTTACACCTGTAGGTGGTGGATGTTTTACGCCTAATACCACCGTGGTTATTGTCAATCCTAACATAGTACTAGTTGCACCTATATTTGCATCAGTATGCGCAGGAGCGGCTAATGTTATTTTGCCAACTGCCATCAATGGTTATGCAGGTTCTTGGTCAGGAATTGGCGTCTCTGGTAATGTTTTTAATCCTAATCAAGCGCCTGGAACATACACTTTAACGTTTGCTCCGACAGATCCTTGTGCTACCGTAATAACAAGCACGATTACAGTTAATGCAGCAACAGTCCTTATACCACCTGCGCTTGGTCCTACTTGTGTGACTGGCAATCCTATTGTTTTACCACTTATAGTTACTGGCGTCGCTGGTAC
>JANMMV010000565.1:0-6528 GCA_031373565.1 Saprospiraceae bacterium | reverse complement strand
CTACATGCGAAGCAGTGACATTTAAATAATCAATATCTTTTAGAAAATGATCGTGACCAGGCGCATTGAGAGAAAGATTTGACAAATAGAAGGATACCCTAGAAAAAAACAAGCTATCACCCGTAGTTGGATACGCATAATTCTTGAACATTTCAAGAGGTTTGCCATCGTAAGTTAACTGAAAGCGTATCGTAAGATCTCCTTTTGCGTCACTATTATGATGATCATGACAACTATTGAAGGAAAAAAGACAAATTAAAAGGGTACCGATTGAAAAGACTTTTTTTAGCATTTTTCGAAAATTTCTTACTCCTAGTTAAAAAAAAGATAAAAACATTACAAATTATTAACAAATAACTAAAACTAATGTTTACTTTTGCATCAAATTCTAACCCGCAGAATTGATTAGACATTAACGTCTTATAATTTCCAATCGAAAATTTGTCCTTAAATTAATAGTCACTTTTGTGCCTCATGCAATGCTTTTATGGCTTTGTAGCATAAGGCAGAAAAAATTGAACCTAGTCTACAAGTGAAAGTTATTTCATTTCTAAATGATTTAACAGAAGCTTGTAGACATTTTTCTTCCCACTCATTTTCGTTTGCTACCTAGTCAGTTCTTACTTAGAAGCCAAACTCATCTTTTTCACATAGCGTTTTTGCCCCGAGCATTGAAATGAAGCTTAATCTTTCTAGTTTCTGGCATTGAAAGGGCAGACGCCCGGTAACACCGCATCATATCGAAACACCACGACTAGAGTCCTTCTTTTCGTTTACTTCGTGGTCACTGCAGGCTTACTAGCCAAGCTCGGGCTCTCAAATTTCTAACTTCTAATTTCTAATTTTACAATTTCGGTATATCAATAATTACTTCCGTCAGCAAACTATTTGCAATGAAACAATCAGCGTGAGCAAGCGCATGTAAATCAATTATCTCATCTGCACTAGGTATCTTGTCATCAGAAAAAACAACGTGGGGCGTCAAGATGATTTTCGAAATAAAAAGCTTTCCCTTTTCATTATGCGACATATGGCCCACTGCGTCATCTACATATGATAATACTCGATAACGTTTTTTTGCAGCAATAGACAAAAACCATAACATATGGCAACTTGAAACCGATGCAACCAACGCTTCTTCAGGATCGACCGCTTCTGCAATGGAGTACGGCAACGGAACTATAAAAGGAGAAGAAGATGCTGGTACTTCTACACCACCATCAAAAATCCAACGATGTCCCCGACTATACTTATTGTCGTAAAATGCTTCACCGTCACTTAAACGCCATATGGTTTTGACTTTGTAATCCATCGCTTATTCTTCTGCTAAGAAAGGGTACTTATAATCAGTCGGTGGAACAAAATTTTCTTTGATCGTGCGAGCGGACACCCACCTAAAAAGATTCAAAATAGATCCTGCTTTGTCATTTGTCCCTGATGCTCTACCCCCACCAAAAGGCTGCTGACCTACGACGGCTCCGGTAGGTTTATCGTTGATATAAAAATTACCGGCCGCATTCCGCAATTTATCAATACCGTAATTGACAGCATATCGATCTCTGCCAAAAATAGCACCAGTCAAAGCATAAGGGCCAGTTTTATCAACCAGTTCCAATGCTTGCTCATACTGATCATCTTTGTAAACGAATATAGTCAACACAGGTCCAAACAGCTCTTCGCACATAGTGACATAATCGGGGTTATCTACCTTAATGATGGTTGGCTCTATGTAATATCCCATTGATTTGTCAAAGCCTCCACCTGCTACGATTTCAACATCTTTATCTTCTTTGGCTTTGGCTATAAAACTTGTTATCTTATCATATGATCGCTCGTCGATAACAGCATTTACAAAATTTCTAAAATCTTCAGGCGTTCCCATCTTAAAATCTGCAAGGTCTTCCTTCAAGTATTTTGAGACCTCAGGCCACAATGAAGCAGGAATATAAGCCCTTGAAGCAGCAGAGCACTTTTGCCCTTGAAACTCAAATGCGCCTCTCGACAAAGCCACTGCTACTTCTTTAGCTCCAGCTGATGCATGTGCGATGACAAAATCTTTGCCCCCAGTTTCGCCGACAAGCCTCGGATAGGTCTTGTAATTAGCAATATTTTCACCAATCGTCTTCCATATACGTTGGAAAACACCTGTACTTCCCGTGAAGTGTATGCCTGCAAAATCTGGATGTTTAAAGATGACATCACCTGCCGTAGGCCCATCCACAAAAACAAGATTGATGACGCCGGCGGGCAATCCTGCTTCTTCATAAATATCCATGATTATTTTGGCCGAATATATTTGGGTTTCAGCTGGCTTCCAAACGACCGTGTTGCCTAGCATGGCCGGAGCTGAGCACAAGTTTGCTGCTATGGAAGTAAAATTAAAAGGAGTCAATGCAAAAATAAAGCCTTCTAGTGGCCTATACTCTAATCTATTCCAGATACCTTTGGCACTTTCGGGTTGTCCCGCGTACATCTCTGTCATGTACTGAACATTAAATCTCCAAAAATCACATAACTCACAAACCGCATCTATCTCTGATTGATACACATTCTTGGATTGTCCTAGCATTGTGGCAGCATTCATTTTCTGTCGATATGGCCCAGCTAATAGTTCGGCACACTTCAAAAATATGGCCGCACGGTCTTGCCAAGGCATAGCTTCCCATGCTGGTTTAGCTGCTAGTGCTGCATCAATAGCTGCAGCTACATGGCTAGCATCTCCCACGTTGTAGTGACCAAGTGTGTGGTTGATCTCATGTGGCGGATGTATGCTTTTCTTCTTTGCAGTTAAAACCTTTTTGTCACCAATATACATCGGAATGTCAATAGGTACTGACTTCATGGAAGCTAACTCAGACTTGAGCATTTTTTTCTCAGGACTGCCAGGGGAGTATGGAAAAATAGGCTCGTTAGTTGCTACTGGGACTTTAAAAAAAGCGTTAGACATATTATGATTTTTATTGATTAGTTATAGTTGTGCATTATTCAGTTCTTTGGCAATATTTGCTGGGACAAATGCGCTGACATCGCCCTTTCCCTTTATGATTTCTCGAACGATCGTGGAGCTAATGTGCGAATACTCGGGCTGAGAGATCAAAAAAATGGTCTCAATATCTTTTCCAATGATTGTGTTCAGCTGTGAAATGGTCTTTTCGTAATCAAAATCAGATGCATTGCGAAGTCCCCGGAGGAGATAATGAGCTTTTTTATCGTGACAGAAATTAACCGTCAAACCTTGAAAGTGACCAATCTCCACCTTCTTGTCGCCTTCGAAAACTTCTTCGAGCCACTCTAATCTCTTTTCAAGTGAAAACAAGGTTGCTTTTTGGGTATTTATTCCCACCGCCACAATTATTTTATCAAAAAGCGGTACTGCTCTACGCACCAAGTCCACGTGTCCTTTGGTAATTGGGTCAAAAGATCCCGGAAATATGGCTACTTTCATCGACTTGTTAAGTTTTCTGATTTAATATTTAAAATTTCATGGATCTAAGCCCTTTAAAAATCCTTGATTTCAAAAATGGTAAGCAAAAGTAGTGATTTGGTCAATATAATTGAAGGATAATTGAATTTATGTCGGTTTAAGTCCAATATTCCTATTTTCAATATGACAAGACAACTATTTGTAAAAACGCAGCGTTATCGTTTTACAAGGCATCATATTTCAAAATCTTTTAAATTGATCACATGACGATTTCTAACATTTTACTTGTTTCTTTTTTTGTCTCATTAGGATGTACAAATGGATCTTCACAAATTCTCGGTGGTGCTGAGTACATACAAAACTACGCAAAATTAATGACAAAAAAAGGCAATGGCCCTGACCTTGTGGGAAGTGCTTATCTTAATGAAAGGCATCATCAGATGGAAGTAAAGCTAAAGGACGGCCTGATTTTACTACAGGATGCAAGACTCAATCCACAGAAATCATCGATAGACTTATACGCAAAGACGTGACATACGTCTTAAAAGGCACCGTTGCTCATAAATTAGATAACAAAAAAGATTTGTACGTAATTTAGAAGGAAAAGCGTAGTGCAGTTGATAAGATACTAAAGCAAAATCCGATTGACCTTAAGAAACCCGATAGCATCATACTTGTAGTGGACGCTATCGAATCTTCCATTTGATAAATCCCAACTCTAAGAACAAAAAAACGCCCACAATCTTTCGAACGTGGGCGTTTTTTATTCTGATCATTGTCGATTAAGGACAAATCATTATTTCTCACCCCTTGGATCAGGTAGTAATTCTTTGCGCGACAATCTAAGTTTTCCTGTTTTAGGATCAGTACCGATAATTTTAACTTCGATCTTATCACCTACTTTAAGCACAGTAGATACATCTTCAATACGCTTATAATCTAGCTCTGAAACGTGCAGCAATCCGCTGACATTGTTGAATTTGACAAAAGCGCCGTAAGGCATCAAAGACTCAACCTCAGCTTCGTAGACATCACCAATAGTTGGTGTAAATGTGATACGATCGATAGCGGCTCTTGCTGCTTTCAAACCTTCAGCATCTGTACTAGCGATAGTAACTACACCTTTATCTCCTACTTCTTCTATATTGATAATTGTACCTGTTTTGGCTTGTAACTCTTGAATGATCTTTCCACCTGGCCCGATCACAGCGCCAATAAACGTCTTATCAATGATGATCTCAACCATACGCGGTGCGTGCGGTTTAAGGTCTGCATTAGGCGCATTGATTGCTTTATTCATTTCACCTAAGATATGAAGTCGTCCATCACGCGCTTGAGCAAGGGCTTTCTCTAATTGTTCGTACGGCAATCCATCCACTTTGATATCCATCTGACAGCCAGTGATACCTTCAGTTGTTCCGGTTACTTTGAAATCCATATCACCTAGTGCATCTTCATCACCCAAGATATCTGATAAAATGGCTACTCTACCGCCATCAGCGATCATACCCATTGCTATACCGGATACAGCAGTTTTGATTTTGATACCACCATCCATCAAAGCTAGCGAGCCTGCGCAAACTGTTGCCATGGATGAACTACCATTAGATTCAAGTATGTCAGATATGATTCTGATCGTATACGGAAGGTCTTTAGGCATTACCTTTTTTAGAGACCTTGCGGCAAGGTTGGCATGGCCTACTTCTCTACGACCAGGTCCACGGTTAGGCTTTACTTCTCCTACTGATAAACCAGGGAAATTGTAATGCAAAATAAACTTCTCATAATAGTTTCCTAATACGTTATCAACCATCATTTGGTCAAGTTTAGTACCCAATGTCAACGATGTAAGCGCTTGTGTCTCCCCTCTGTTGAATATCGCACTACCGTGAGCTGCCGGCAAATAATCAACCTCACTCCAGATAGGACGTACCTCATCAAGCTTACGACCATCTAATCGAATATGAGTATCAAGTACCATATTACGAATAACAGTCTTCTTAAGCTTATCATAATAGGCTGCAATAAGTGGTGCATTCTCCGTCACGTATTCTTCACCGTACTTTGCAAGTAATGCTTCTTTAACCGCTTTGCCTATTTCTTTAAATTTGTCTTTACGTGTATTTTTATCAAGCGCTCCTTTGGCTACGGCTAAGATCTGATCTTGTGCTATTGTGGCAATCATTTCTTTCAGCTCAGTATTAACGACTGGATCTACAACAGGTCTCTTGATAAGTGCCTTGTCACCAACTAATTGTGCAAGTCTCAACTGTGCTTCGATCTGTACTTTGATAGCTTCGTGTGCTACTTTGATAGCCTCAATCAACTCAAATTCTTGGCATTCGTTAGCTTCACCTTCGACCATCATGACGTCATTCATGGTAGCAGCGACGATGATATCAAGGTGCGCATTAGCTAGTACATCCCTTTCAGGATTGACGATGTATTTTCCATCTATTTTAGCTACTCTAACTTCAGATATAGGTCCTGCAAATGGAATGTTAGAAACAGTAAGAGCCGCAGATGCAGCTAAAGCGGCATAGCAATCAGGCATGTTTTTTTTGTCGCCTGAGATAAGGCTCAATATAATCTGAGTCTCATTAAGAAAGTCATCAGGAAATAAAGGTCTAACGGCTCTATCTACAAGACGAGAGATCAAAATTTCGTAGTCTGATAATCTAGACTCACGACGGAAGAAATTGCCAGGAATACGTCCTGCCGATGCAAATTTCTCTTGGTAATCCACTGATAATGGAAAGAAGGATTGATCAGGCTTTGCTTCTGCACTCGCTACAACTGTAGCAAGGATCATGGTGTTTTCGACTTTTACGACGACAGATCCATGAGCTTGAGTGGCTAGCTTACCCGTTTCAATCACTACTTCCTTACCATCTGGCAACCGAAATGATGTGGATGTAGGAATGATGTTTCCCATAAGTATTATTGATATTTAATTAACATGTTTTAAGCGCTCTCAAGCAACACATTGGTTTTCAACATATTGTCGCTCGTGAGCTCTATTTTTGAATAAACGTGAAATCAATTTGTACAGCACGAATTGTAGTTACTTCTACACTGCACGTCTGAAATTAGGTACAAAATTA
>JANMMV010000543.1:0-7907 GCA_031373565.1 Saprospiraceae bacterium | reverse complement strand
ATGCTTTCAGAAGCGTGGTTTTTTAAACAGGAGAAACCCATCAACCAGAGCGAAATACCTGCCTACACTTGCGGTGATATCTCACCTTTACCTATCAATAAGGATGAATACCAAGCACTATTGCCAGATCCATACTTTTCTGTCGGCAGTGAGTCCTTTAGCTGGTGGGATCAAGGTAGTAATGTCAGTCAAAATTTTGAACTGAGTTATCGATTGGGCATCCCGACAATAGGTGGAAATATGAGTCGTACATCGTACTCGCAAGCGCGCATACTCAACGAACTGACCAATGATCCGATCAAAGTACCCGATCTGATACAATTACTTAAGAAAAAAGATTCCAGACCTTTGCTTGTGGTAGAATCGAAAAAAGATGACATCCATGAGCCTCGTGCCAAGCTAACACACTGGACTAAGGATGCACCGATTGTTTTTGAAAACGCTGATTATAGACTACGCAAGCTAGCATTGTCGAGTTTTGATACGATCGTTGCTAAAGAATTAGCGACACTCGCTGCTACGTCTATGGCTGCACCAATAGCGACGTTAAAACTTAAAAAAACCAAAGGCCAGGAAGGATGGGGATATGAAAACGTCATCAATGTTGACTCATCATTCACAGGACAAAGAGTGGTTGGATATTGGATTGATGCATCAAATCCTGACATCGTATGCGCGATCACACAAATATGGCTCTATGATGGGAATTATAATGTAGTCCATCACATTGGCGAAGGCAATCGTTTTAATTATACTCAATATGGGGATGGTACCAAGATGTATATTTCAACGCCTATAGACATGAAGCCCGGTGTCGTTAAGATGGTTGTGAGAGTTTCTATCGGTAATCAGAAGGAGTCGGATGTACTAGATATTGGGGAATTAAGTATTAGGTAGGTTGGTTAATTTGATAGTTTTCTTTATTCGATAGATTTGGTTTATACTGCTGAACAGCACACGTCTGCGTCGACGTGCTTAGTTGGTAACCTTTTAATTTCTAAAATCTAATTTCTAATTTGGTTATCCATAAATAACGGCCAAAACGACTAAGCCTAAAACAATCCTGTACCATCCGAAAACCCTAAATCCCTTCTCCTTTAGGAAAGAAATAAAAAATTTAATCGCCAAAAGTGCGACAATAAATGCAACAACATTGCCCATCAGTAATATGCTCAACTGATCAGAGCTAAACATACCATTGGTTTTGACATATTTTAAAGTCTTGTAAGCAGTAGCTGCAAACATAGTCGGAACTGCTAAAAAAAATGAAAATTCTGCTGCCGCTTCTCTAGATATTTTTTGGCTCATACCCCCGATAATCGTTGCAGCACTTCTACTCAACCCAGGAAAAATGATCGCTAGACATTGAAATAATCCCACTTTTAAGGCTAACTGATTGTCAATTTCAGATTCTACGTGGACCCTGGGTTTACTGTACCACTTATCAACAAATAATAGAACGATACCGCCAGCTATCATTACGATTGCAATAAAAGTAGGATTTTCTAGATTTTCATCAATAAAGTCATTCAGCAAAAATCCTAGCACCAAAGATGGTATGATGGCAATAAGGAGCTTTACATAAAATTGGGGATTTTTGAAGTCAATAAATTTCTTGAAGTACAACACAACGACACTAAGGATCGCACCAAACTGAATACAAATCTCAAAATATTTTGTAAAGTCATCCTTCTCTATATGCATGATGGCACTAGTCAATACCATATGGGCTGTACTCGAAATAGGTAGAAACTCTGTCAAACCTTCTACGATGGCTATGATGATTGATTGTATTAAAGTCATATTAATGTTCTATCGAAGTATTGATTATTGTATCGTGTGATTAAAAAAGGCACAAAAATAGCAAACTATATATCTTAATCAGCGATTATTTCAGAAGACTAAAAAAAGAATCCTATCATGCACCACAACTTGCTTCTCTATCTCATCAAGGACATACTGATTTAGCGATTGACCTTTAAGTTTAGCTTGCTCAAAAGCTTTTTCATGCGATTGGGATCTCTCAAACGTTAAATGGTCCTTTGAAAGATTTAAATATTGTCTTTCCCATTTTTTACATTGGGCGATATAATCAGCTACAGATTCTTCAAATACTTGCTTTCGAGTATCAACATTATCACCTTCACGAGTGACGAGATCAGTTATGCCTTCTTTTGTACCAAAGTATACATGATCATTAGATAAAAAATGTACACTTCGTACAAAATCTTAAATAACTAATTTATCTGTCATTCTAAAACTAATATTTTACCTTCACTATTTAGAAATGCGATAATGGGTGGTTTTGTAATTAGGAAGAAATATAGACCCAACAGTACGTATCCCAAACAGACTGTCCTTACTAATATATCTCAAAGAAGCTGAATTGTCAGCAAAAATAGGAACTGAAAAATTGGTTTGAAATGCAACGGAGTCCGCCTGTCCTATAAACTCAAGTTCAATTGTTTCACCAGCAATAGTCCATAAGATAAGGTTATCTTTACTTCCTTTGGCTACAGAAGTAGAAACTTGTTGAGTAGTTACAGCATTAAAAGCCTTCCAAGAACCAAGAAATTTATCCCTTGGTAATTCAACGTTCTCTTTGGTACAACCTATTAAGGAAACTGCTATAAAACTAATCATTACATTTTTCATTGTTAAATTTTTTATTGAAACAAAGGTAAGGGCATAGTATTTAACAAAACTGCAATTTAACATAGTATTTTTAACAATATGTTTAGTTGGGCGTTGGGTTGCTTCAAAAAAATAGCTTCAACTAAAACTATAGTCTGCTCCAAAAGCTAAAAAGCCTACCATCTAATCGCCTTCCTAACCCTGCTCAAAACACCAGGACTAGTCTCATACGTAAGAATATCTCTCAACAATAGCTGAAGTTCAATGTTCAGTTCGGGAAAGGTTCTAGCGATATTCTCGCAAACAGTGATGCTAAATGCCCTTATAGCAATGGCTTCCTTCGGATCAGATATATAGTTAAAACAGCGCTCAAAAATCTCACCCATAAATTCCTCCGGGATGTCCATTTTTTGCCATGTTCGCAATATGTTTCGTACAATGGCATTATGCCGCGGATCTTCAATTTCCCTTAGCATTTCAGGAATGAATGGCGTCACAAGCTCAGGAAATTTCTTCGCTACAATTTCTACAACACCAGATGAATATTGATTTAACCACCAATCTTCTGAGAAAAAACAATCCATTAACTCGTCAATTCGCGACGTATCATTCGCAATGATGGGTATGACGCGATTGTTTCTCTCCTTGCAATTGCTATGGGTCAATATGTCTTTAATAGTCGAGTACAAATGAGATGATATTTTTAAAAGGCAAAAATAAGGGATTTTCATCAACTCAAAAAACAATAAAAAAGGTCCAGGCGGGGAGCACTGGACCTGTAATTAATAAACCAATCTCATTAAAAGTTTATAAATAAAGACGAAAATCCAAATGTGTCTGATGACCTTTACAGTTCATCGCTAGCCAGCAGAGCGGCTATGTTTCGTTTGGATCTACTAACTACTTCAGGTTGGAAGTGTCAAAAAAATGACGATCTCTATCTAAGCTTTCTATGAGAAAAATATATTGTCGGTTCGTTGAAAAAAAAAAAAACGATGAGCGTCAGCACAACACTGCTGACATGGCGCCGACGCCCATCTGAGTATTCACATTTAACCTATTAATTCCTTAACCTAAAATCTGCATCAGAAAGCCCCCGTAACTTTAAATGCAAGGGAGCGAACGGTATTCATATTTGACTTATTATCCATTCGACTTCATTCTAATGCGGCATTTGAGTTTAATCTACATTATCATACAAGTAAGCATTATTTGACAAAAACATATTGTTATCGTCATCCATAGATACTGTATAGTTAGATTGTTGTCTGCTATTGTTCTTATGCGTTTCGTCAAGCAAAACATTGCGTCGAGCATATGCTGGAGTAGCCTCCATATCAGAGATAATCTTAGGATTATCTAGTGGCTTGCTATTGTTTTTGCGTAAGTATTCTCTGCGAGCTGCATCCGCTTCGCTTCTCTTCTTCATCTCTTCAGTAAGATGTGCATCACGACGTGGATAATAATCAGCACTCGGCTTTACACCCAACATATCGATCGTTTTACGAACATCTTCAGTGTCAAAATCGACTACATTTCCGCTATCAACATCATCAAAATCAAATACGGCTGGCATTTCATCTTCAACGTTTTGTTGCGATCGGTAGTAGCTAGTTGTGTTCCTATCATTTTCAAGAGAAACTTTGACTGCTTCAGGCGCTTTTTGCTCAGGTCGCTTGTGACCACCTTCCTTAAATCCTGTCGCTATCAATGTAATACATAACTTCTCTCCTAGGGTTTCATCTTTACAATTTCCCCAAATCAAATCTGTGCCATATCCAGCTTCCTCTTGGATAAATTCTGTGATCTCTGTTATCTCATCAAATGTCACTTCTTTTGTGCCAGACGTAATATTTAGTAGGATATGTTTCGCACCACGGATATCATTGTCTTCAAGAAGTGGAGACATAAGAGCGGCATTTATCGCATCTTTGGCGCGATTATCTCCTTCAGCCATTGCACAACCCATGATCGCTACTCCGCTATCTTTCATTACTGTGTTGACATCCTCAAAGTCAACATTAATATAACCTGGCACCGTGATAATCTCCGCAATCCCACGTGCTGCCGTTGTCAAGATATCATCAGCTTCACCAAATCCACTTGTCAATGTCATATTACCGTACACTTGACGGATTTTATCATTGCCAATCACTAAGATCGCGTCCACATTTTTCTTTAATTCTTCTAGTCCTTCGATAGCTTGACGCTGACGTCGTAGCCCTTCAAATTTGAATGGAAGTGTAATGATCCCTACTGTCAAGATACCCATTTCTTTGGATACTTTTGCAACGATAGGCGCTGCTCCTGTGCCCGTACCACCACCCATTCCGGCAGTGATAAATAGCATTTTCGTACCATCAGATAGCCATTTTCGGATTTCGTCGATAGACTCGATACATGAAGCCTTGCCTACATCTGGCATGCTACCAGCGCCACGACCTTCGGTCAAGTTTGGCCCTAAGGCTATTTTTATCCCCACGGGATTGCTTTCCATCGCTTGTGCGTCTGTGTTGCATATTGCAAAATCAACACCGACGATCCCTTGGCGAAACATGTGGCCAACTGCATTTCCACCACCGCCGCCTACACCGATGACTTTGATGATAGATTTTTCGTTTGTTGGTATATTGAATTTCATATTATTTTATTTCTGAAGATTAAACAAATTAGGATTAAAACTCTGAGTCTGGAACGGTTTCAAAAAAGTCCTTAGTAAGCGTAAAAAGCTTATTGAAGATACCTGGTTTTTTCTTACCATCTTCAGCTACATTGCTCACATCATTTGACTCATCAGCGTACACTTCATCTTGTGGAATAGCACTATTGCGAGTATTAGGATTCATATTTGTCGCCGCTTGACTCATAGGGCGAACGTCTTCAGTAATCGTTTTAAATTCTTCTACATAATGGCCTTTGTCACCCATGTTGTCGATAGAGTGCTTGAGTAATCCTACTGCAGTCGCAAAAATAGGACTTGCCAATTGGCTACTGTAACCATGTGCTAAATGCTCAATCGGCTGACCAACTCTCGTAGGTAATCCAGTGTGATACTCTGACAACAAATCTATATGCTTGAGTAATGATCCCCCACCTGTGAGTACCATACCAGCGATCAATTTGTTTTCATATCCTGATCTACGCATCTCCCACAGTACGTAATCAAAGATCTCTTCTACCCTAGCTTGAATGATACGTGATAAATTTTTCTCTGAGATTTCTTTGTGATCACGACCTTTAAATCCTGGTATAGTGATGATACGATTGTCAATAATCTCATCAGCCATTGCAGAGCCAAATTTAACTTTCAACTTCTCAGCTTGCTCATTCATCACAGTACATCCTTCGCGAATATCACGGGTGATGACATTACCACCGAAAGGTATGACACATGTGTGACGGATGATGCCATCCTTGAATATCGTAATATCAGTCGTGCCGCCACCAATATCTACAAGCGCAACACCAGCTTCTTTTTCTTCCGCGCTTAAGACAGCGGCAGCGGATGCAATAGGCTCTAATGTCACGTCTGCGACTTCGAGACCAGCTTTCTCTACGCATCGCAATATATTGCGACTAGCAGAGATTTGACCTGTGATAATGTGGAAATTAGCCTCTAATCTGACACCTGACATTCCGATAGGATCGAAGATATCTTGCTCATCATCTACTGTATATTCTTGGGGTACGACATGCAGGATCTTGTCTCCTGGCGGCAATACCAATTTGTACATATCTTTGATCAACTTGTCGATATCGTCTTGATTGATCTCAGTGTTAGAGTCATGACGCACGAGCAATCCATGATGGTGAAGACTCTTGATATGCTGTCCAGCAATACCTACATGGACTATTCTAAACTTACATCTAGACATAGCTTCTGCACGGTCGACTGCATCTCTGATGGCCTTGACCGTCTTGTCAATATTTGACACAACGCCACGCGAAACCCCTTCGGAAGGGACTACACCCATGCCGACGATTTCGAGCTTGCCATACTCATTGAGTCGACCGGCGATAGCGCATACCTTTGTGGTACCGATATCAACAGCGACGGCAACGTTTTTTAGGTTTAATTGATCGTTCATAATAAATTATTTAATGGTGAATACTTTCGGTGTTACTTGTGGTCGTCGCCATAGCGGTTTGAGTGCTATCGCGGGGAACTTCCACGGATTTAATTTTTGATATATTTGGGTTGACGAGTTGGCCAGTGACTTGGGCAGTATATTTAAGATTTAAGGTCTTATATCTGTTCCATCCTAGACGTGGCAAACCATCTTGATAAAATATTTTTAGTTTTTCAAACTTCTCATCTAGACCACTTGCATCACCAATGATTAGCTGCTCGCGGCCTATTTTCGGTATTAAAATGATATCGCCGATACTATCTGCACTCACATGCACTTGCTCAATAAGCGATGATAGGAAAGGGTCTTTTTGTACCTTGACCATCATATAATAGATATCTCTCAGTTTTGAAGGTGTCTCGACGGTGAAGATTTTTGGGCTAAACACTTCTGTAATCCCTGTTACTATTGGTACTCTAATCGAACTACCTACCGTATGCGGGATCATTTTGCCGTTGATGTCAAGATAATAATCTCCAGACACCTCATTGACAACACGCATAACTGGCGTCTTCTGGATGACTACTACATGGAGCACATCCTTCGCATCCATGTATATATCAGCGCGTTCGATCCGCTTGTCTTTATTGAGTTTCACTTCGAGTTTCCTAAGATTCAGCGATCTGATAGCAGCCTTGGTTAACGGTTTGCCTGCGCCTTCCATTAACATTCTTTTGACTTCCGCTTCAGTGATCATTGATTGGTCACCGAGGACACCGACGATCTCTATTTTAACAGCGTTAATGTCTGCATTTGCCTTACGGCGAATAGAGAAAATAGAAAGAGCCACTATCCCACTAAGTAGGAAAGACCATAGCAACGTGCTGCGTACTCTTTGCATATTAATTTTTCTATCGCTCATTTAGCATGTTTTTAATTTTAGGTACAAAAGTGTCAATGTCACCTGCACCTAATGTCATATATATATCTGCATTCAATGTTTTTAATTTGTTCATCAACGTGTCCTTTGTCACAAGATGTTTACGTTCGCTTTTCATTCTGCTGTAGATGATGTCCGATGTCACACCCTCGATGGGCAACTCTCTTGCTGGGTAGATATCCATCAACACGATCTCATCTAGTTTATCCAACTCTGCCGCAAATCCATCTACAAAATCTCGCGTCCTACTATATAAATGGGGC
>JANMMV010000507.1:0-4085 GCA_031373565.1 Saprospiraceae bacterium | reverse complement strand
GTGCTTTCTCCTGCTGCTTGCCAAAATGCTGAACCCAATAGTCTTTATACCTTGCGACCGCCATTTCGGTGACTTTTGGGTGCATTAGCATGGTGCAGTGTGTATAGCTTTTCTGCCAATCGGTGAGTACTTCGTCAAATGAGACTTGGCCTTCACCGAGATTTTCACCCGCAACCGACCAATTGTAACCTGCTTTCTCAAGTCTCTCACCGATGTTCAGTCCTTCCTTGTCAAAGTGGGCGAAGTAGTTATTATCATTCATTTCTTTGGCCTGCGTATAGGCACTTTTATAAAGGATATCATTCCAAGCAATAGTTTTGACTGGCGGCATGTATTTTCTACCACAGTAACAGCCTTTGGTGCGAATGGCATTGACAGCTTCAACCATCAAATCTCTTTCAGCTATCTCGCTAGGCATTAAAGAAATACTTGGTGCTAGTGCTAAAATCCAAACCATTACTGCGTGCAGCGTCATATGTTTAATCTTATGAATTTCTAACGCAAATATACATCCTTTAGTTATTCAATCGGTTCTACTTTAGATTTTTTTAACTTTCAAAAAACATTACCAAGCAAGCGCAAAGACTTGGATTGAAAAATTGTTGTACTTTTGCGGCACATTTCAGCATTTAAATAATTAATAATGAATAATAACATCAAACAAATAGTCCCTAGTGTAGGCTTGGGAAAGCTACATTTCGGTATGACTAGAGATGAGGTGCGTGACCTATTAGGTGAACCATCAGATATCGAGAATGTACCAGGATTTGAAGAAGAAGACATCAATGACGAGCTAGAATCATGGCATTATGACGAAAGTGAGTTTTCGATCGTGTTTGATGCGGCATATGATTGGAGAGTAGTAAGTATTGCAGTAAGTGATCCTTTCTTTACCTTATTTGACAAGTCTATTATCGGTAGTGAAAAGCAAGTTGTACTGGACCATATCTCTTCAAAAGGATATACAGTCTCAGCTACTGAAGATCTTGATGATGAGGAGATCAAAAACCTTGAATTGTACGAGTACGAAGACCTAGGACTGATGATTTGGTTTGCAGATGGCGAGACTATCGAAGCGCAAATATTGCCTGATGTAGAAGATGATGGTGAATCTATCAAATGGCCAGAAGCGTAATCGTTTCATCTTTTTGAGCATTTAATACACGGGGTTCCTATTCTTTTTTAGGGCCCCGTTTGTATATAACCAAGCCGTTGAGAAAATTGCGAAGTATCTGATCACCCGCTTCGACATAATTGGGATGATCTTCTTTGCGAAACAAGTCATTTAAAGCTCCCTTGGTGATTTTGAATTCCACAAGATCCAAGATCTGAAGGATATCTTCGTCTTTTAATGATAGAGCTACACGTAGTTTTTTCAGTATATCGTTATTCGAAAGCATAGATTACGATTGTTTGACAATAAAGTTATGAATTAATCTCATTCCATCCAACGTAAGGTGACGATCGATATGATGGAAAACATCTATAAGTGGAGTGAGTACATGGGACAGTCCACCTGTCGCTATTTTTACAAGCGGTTGGCCAAATTCTTTTTCTATACCTTCGACCATATATGAGACCATGCCCACATATCCGTGTAATACACCACTCTGGATAGCAGTCGTTGTGTTATGCCCTAGCTTCGAGACAGGCAGCGCTACTTCTACTAAGGGTAGTAATGCCGTATTATTTGTTAGCGAATTGATGGCAGTGTATAGTCCGGGAGCTATAGAAACTCCTTTGATTCCTTTATGATCAATAACGGTATAAGTCAAGGCAGTACCAAAATCTACCACAATGCTCGGAAGTTTGTACCGTGTAAAAGCGGCATACGCATTAGATACAAGATCTGAACCGATCTCGTAAATATGTGGCACTTCCATGTCTAATTGACTAAATATATCAGGGCCTAAAATCAAAGGTTGCTTTTGTATTACATTACTGACTGACTCTACAATCGTGTTTAGCACGTCAGGTACTACGCAACTGATCACTATTTGATTTATGCTCGTGGGGTGAATGGCCCATTCCAACAAAATATTACGCAATGCAGATTCAAAATACAAAACAGGTTGATCACTCTTCGTTTCATTTCTGAATTCTTGAGTCCATTGTTGTCCATCATGGATGGCTAGCACAATATTTGAATTACCTACATCTACCGCGAGTGTCATGAATAAGCTTTAAAAAATTCTATTTGGCTGACATATGTTCTTCATAGATCTTATCAAACCAATCTTGCATTTTGTAAGACATAGCTAAGATGGTGCCTTTCTCTTCAAAAGATCGCATCCTTTGTCCAGTATCAGATAGGGCATAGACATTGATGATATTGATCTTAGTATCTATCACGACTACATACCGACTATTGAGACATGCGCCAATCTTACATCCCGTCATAAATAACATACCGCTGTCTGATTCGATGATTGGTGTTTCATCATTCCAGTTGCGCTGAAAATCTCCATAAGCATTGCCCATCAACTTAGAAATACGTGCTCCCACACCATTCTTATTCCAAAAGTCGACTTCACTTGGTTTTTTGCCTGCATATTGAACCAAAGTAACTAAGCTACCGTCATTATTATCAGCCAGTGAAGATAGCTTAATGGTATCTCCTGCTCTCATAGCGGTATCTTGGGCAACCGTAGCTGCTGCATCGGTGGATGGTCCAGCTTTTTGCTTACATGAGATTGCCATTGAAATGATGATAATGAATGCGCCAAATTTTATTGTCATGGTTTTGTCTTTATTGAAGTGATTTAAAATGTGTAAGAATTTATTTTTAATGCGCTTAATGGGGCTTTACAACTGTTTTGAAATATTCGTAAGTCCGTTTGAGTCCTTCAACTCTATCAATTTTTGGCGTCCAGCCCAGTATTTGTGTCGCTTTAGTAATATCTGGTCGACGCTGCTTGGGATCATCAACGGGTAATGGATTGTAAATAATGTGAGCCTTGGGATTGTTGACAAGTTTTAGGATTTCTTGTGCAAAATCCAAAATAGTGATTTCTGATGGATTTCCTATATTGACGGGCATGTGATAGTCGCTCAACAATAGTTTATAGATACCATCGACAAGGTCGTCTACATAGCAAAATGATCGAGTTTGCTGACCTTCGCCAAAGACTGTCAATCCTTCGCCGCGAATAGCTTGAGAGAAAAAAGCGGGTAATACTCTACCATCTTCTTGTCTCATTCTAGGCCCATACGTATTAAATATTCTGACGATCCGTGTCTCTAGTCCGTGAAAAGTGTGATAAGCCATCGTGATCGCTTCTTGAAAGCGCTTCGCTTCATCATATACACCACGCGGACCTATTGGATTTACATTGCCCCAATACTCTTCAGTCTGCGGATGCACCAGAGGATCGCCATAGACTTCAGATGTGGAAGCAATTAAGATCCGAGAGCCCTTTGATTTGGCAAGACCTAGCAAATTGTGTGTACCTAACGAACCTACCTTTAATGTCTGAATCGGCATTTTGAGATAGTCAATGGGACTAGCCGGCGAAGCAAAATGTAGAATATAATCTAATTCGCCAGGCACATGGACAAATTTTGAAACATCGTGGTGGTAATACTCGAAATTTTTTAGCGGAAATAAATGTTCAATGTTCTTGAGATCACCCGTTATGAGGTTGTCCATTCCAATCACATGATATCCTTCCAGAATAAATCTATCACACAAATGTGACCCTATAAATCCCGCTGCACCTGTAATTAAAACTCTTTTCATACTTTAAATTTACTGAATTGATAAAACAATCACTATGCTGGAAATTGATGCTGCAATTATACATAGCAATTGATTTGAAGCCGCAAAGATACCTTTTTCAATTATTAAATTTGGATTATAAAATTGACAAATTATGTAATTGGTGCATTACCCAATCATTGTTTTGATATAACGACTGAAGAAGTAACTTTCGAAGTGTTAAAAATTGTTAAATCTAAGTAATCATACCGTTTTTGGATAAACTTTTCACATATTTGTGTCGTTGTTCACTGACATTACAATTGTGCTCAAAAACTAAAACATATGATGACTCCCTTGAAGCAAAAGATGGCCGCCTACAATATTC
>JANMMV010000478.1:0-4375 GCA_031373565.1 Saprospiraceae bacterium | reverse complement strand
CAATTTTTGTCCAGGGCTGGGCATGGTGCTCTCAAATGACGAAATCAAAGATGGTGTCTCAGAGCGCGGTGGATATCCTGTCATACAAAAAAAGATGAAACAATGGTCAATGCGCATCACTGCGTATGCGGATAGATTGATTGATGGATTAGATCATGTGGACTGGACAGATTCGATGAAAGAGCAGCAACGCAATTGGATCGGACGTTCAGTTGGTGCTTCGGTAAGATTTGCGTTGGAAAATGACCCAAATAACAACATAGAAGTTTTTACTACTCGCGTAGATACGATCTATGGTGTTTCTTTTATGGTTTTGGCACCAGAACATGACCTAGTACCCATGCTTACGCTGCCTGCACATCTTACTGAAATAACAGCATACCAAGAATGGGCCAATTCAAGGTCAGAGGTAGACCGAATGTCAGAAGTCAAGAGAGTAACGGGTGCTTTCACAGGTAGCTATGCGATCAATCCTATCAACGGAGCTAAAGTGCCTATCTACATTGCTGATTACGTGCTGGCAGGATATGGAACTGGCGCCGTCATGGGTGTTCCTTCGGGAGATCAGAGAGATTGGAATTTTGCAACACATTTTGAATTACCTATTATTCCGATTCTTGATGCTCAAAAAGGAATGGATGTCCAAGCTGACAATACAAAAGAAGGCAAGTATATCAATTCTGACATGATCAATGGCCTGACTTACAAAGCTGCGACCGAAAAATTAATCCATTGGATTGAAACTGAAGGTATTGGTAAAGGTAAGACACAATATAGATTGCGAAATGCGATCTTTAGTCGGCAGCGATATTGGGGAGAACCGGTACCTGCCTACTTCAAAGGAGATATCCCTTATTTGATTGACGAAAGCGAATTACCATTGTTACTTCCCGATGTGGACAAATACCTGCCAACTGAGACAGGCGAACCGCCACTAGGTCGTGCCAACAACTGGAAATATTCGAAAGACGGTCAAGAGCATGACTACGAATTGTCGACGATGCCAGGTTGGGCGGGATCTTCATTTTATTTTTATCGGTTTATGGATCCACAGAATGAGGAGACTTTTGCGAGCAAAGAAGCCATCGATTACTGGCAAGATGTAGATTTGTATGTCGGTGGATCAGAGCATGCTACGGGTCACTTACTATATAGTCGGTTTTGGAATCATTTCTTGTATGATCTAGGACTCGTTCCGAAGAAAGAATATGCTAAGAAATTGATTAATCAAGGTATGATCCTTGGAAGGTCGCTTTACCTTCATCTGAAAACCAATAGAAGTCTTTTTGTAGATGTAAATCTTGCTGACGAAAAAGATAGGCTGTTTCGCGATGATTATGAAAAGATGATCTTAAGCGACAAGAGATTTGAAGGCATCAATGCAGATACTGATATTGAATGGAAACTCGACGAAAATGGTAGGTCCTATGCCAACCTTAAGTCTGAGATCGAAAAAATGTCAAAGCGAACGCTCAATGTTGTCAATCCTGATGATATCGTGGCTAGACACGGCGCTGATTGTTTCCGGATGTACGAGATGTTTCTAGGGCCTATCGAGCAAGCCAAACCATGGGACACCAAAGGCATAGAAGGTGTTCAAAAGTTTTTACGTAAGTTTTGGAGTATGTACATCCATGATGAAAAACTTGCCGTCACCGATGCAACACCAACTGGCGAAGAATGGATGATTCTGCACACGGCCATCAAAAAGATATCCGAAGACATCGATCGTTTCTCATTCAATACATGCGTGAGTGCTTTTATGATTTGCGTCAATGATTTGCAGAGAGTCAATTGCCGAAGCAGAGAAATACTTGAACCATTGGTCGTGATGTTGGCGCCATTTGCGCCATTTATCACTGAAGAATTGTACGAAACACTGGGTCACACATCATCAGTTCACACAGCGAAATATCCTGAATACAACGAGCAATATCTTATCAAATCTACCGTCGAATATCCCGTTTGTATCAATGGTAAGAAACGTGATAGCGTCGAGTTGTCAGCGGATCTTAATGCGAAAGAAATCGAAGCGTATGTAATGGGATTAGATCAAGTCAAAAAGTACGTTGACGGACAAAAAGTCAACAAAGTCATCGTGATCTTAGGAAAGATGGTCAATATTGTGGTTCAAGGTTAGTTTTATATTTTAACAAGCCTAACTAACGAAATAGCGTTGTTTGTGTAAGCTTTAGCGACATAAGCCCCACTCTCCATATCTCCAATATTGATTTGATTTTGAGATACTGTAATAGATCGGATAATGCGGCCATCTACAGAATAGATCTCTACTTTTGAAATAGCTTCCTTGGTTTCAAAAGTCAAGATATCCTTCACTGGATTAGGATAGATTTTGATATCAGAAATGATATCCTTTGTGCCAACTATAGGATTATTGACCGTCGTTTGCGCTTCATTGGTACGGATGGGAAAGTTGTAATCAAAGTAGATATCCGCTTTGTTTTTGAGTGAATCACCTAGGACAAGTGTCGATAATGTCTTGATCTTGAAAGCGATGTAACCATCATTATTCTCATCGTCAAATGGTAGCTGAATATGCTCAAAGATAAATTCTACCTTATTGCCATCGATACGAGCGTAGGCTTGATGGCTCGCGTCCGTGATCTGAAGACTAGAAACATCAAAACGCTTGATATCGATGATGTCCTTAACTACCACATTCTCAGCTGCATAGTTGCCCGTATTCTCAAAACGAATAAGGTAATCGACAAACTCGCCAACCATTTCTGGTTTGACACGATCGCCTTGTAGACAAGTTTTGTCATTCGGATCGTAAGAACCGACGACGGTATTTTCAAGTGTAAAGACATTATCTAGAATTGATGCAGTTAGATACAATATATCTCCTGAATTAACTGCTGGTGTATCGGTAGGTTTATTAACTCTGAGTGTAACAATGATTTCACTTTTTTCGAATGGTTGTAGATTCGTAAAATTCCACTTCAATATACCATTTGCAATGATGTCAGGATTCTGGCTCGCTTTCACATAATCAAGTAAAGCTTCATCGTATGTTAAATTGAGTGTACCGTTGTCGATCTGATTGCCTTTGTTCTCCCATATGACTTTGTAAGAAGCATCGAAGCCTGGGCGAGCCGGTGGTGCGAGTGGAAGTACAGTGATGCTGGTTTGTCGGAAAATTTCTTTGGGGGCAATGCAGAAGTCTTGGATGATGGTATCGGAGGTAGATGGAAAGTCGACTTGTAGGGAAGGTGGTGTAATTGCAAAAGCTTGAAGGTCTTCAAGAATTGGAGTGATGGTGTGTGTGCCAGCTTGGAGTGGGATGGAGTAGTTTCCTGTTGAGTTTGAAATGAATGAACCAAAGACATTTCCATCAGTGATGCTATATTTTAAGTTTGGAAGTTTAATATCTTGGTCATCACATCCATTGCTATCAAAGTCAAACGTGCTTTCTCCGTTTAATACATAGAACTTTCCACCAGGTGTGAAAGAGCAATAGGAATTTGCTTCACAATTTAATCCGAAAATAAGTATTTTTTGCTGAATACTATAAATTAGTTCGTCATTGCAACAGATATAATTTAAATTTGAGTTTTCAGCAAAGTTTAGGTTTTCTGTAAGTTTAGTTCCTTTAATAATTAAGGACGTCAGTTGGTTATTTTGACAATATAAGTTAGCCAAATTGGTCAAACCTTGTACACTTAGAAAGAAAAGTTGGTTAATTGCACAATCTAAATATGACAAATTGGTCAAACCATCTACTTTTAATGAGGACAGTTGGTTAGAATAACAATTTAAGGTTGTCAAATTGATCAAACCTTGTACATTTAAGGAGGAAAGCTGGTTACCACGACAATCTAAGGAAATTAAATTGGTCAAACCTTGTACATCTAACGATATTAGTTGGTT
This sequence comes from Saprospiraceae bacterium, assembly GCA_031373565.1. GTDB lineage: Bacteria > Bacteroidota > Bacteroidia > Chitinophagales > Saprospiraceae > OLB9. Next base: position 484 of record JANMMV010000478.1, on the reverse strand, counting down.
AGAAGAACAAAATAATCCTTTCAAATTGGTCAAGCCTTGTACATTTAAGGATGAAATTATGTTATTGGAACAAGAAAGTCCTTTCAAATTGGTCAAGCCTTGTACATTTAAGGAGAAGAGCATGTTACCACCACAATATAAGGATGTCAAATTGGTCAAACCTTGTACATTTAAGGAGGAAAGTTGGTTATCACGACAATCCAAGATCGTCAAATTGGTCAAACCTTGTACATTTAAGGAGGCTAGTTGGTTATTAATACAAACCAATTCGCTCAAATTGCTCAAACCTTGTACGTTTAAAGAGGAAAGTATGTTATAAGAACAATTTACGTAAATCAAATTGGTCACGCCTTGTAAATTAAGGGAAGAAAGTATGTTACCACCACAATATAAGGTTGTCAAATTTGTCAAACTTTGTATATTTAAGCTTATCAGTTGGTTAGACGAACAAGATAAGGTTATCAAATTCTTAAAATTTTCTATT
>JANMMV010000474.1:0-3550 GCA_031373565.1 Saprospiraceae bacterium | reverse complement strand
GATACGCGCTTGATCTAGGATACTGTGATGTGTCGCCCACTCTCCTACAAGGTGCTGTGTGTCATACAGCGAAATCTTCGTGTACGCACGATGTATTCGCAACCAAAAGGGGAAATAGAAGTTGGAATGATTTGAAAAGTTACCAGATATAGTTAAGTGACCAAGTAATGGTAAAACCAAGAGACTAATTGATCACCTTCCGTATCAAAACTTATATTTTTCAAGATCAGCGATAGTGTCATGATAGTCTTTTTCGAGGAGAAGGTAATTGTCAGTGGCCTGATAGAGATAATTGACTTCCAAAAAATAAGCTAAGGTAGTGATCTCGCCCAAAGCCAACGCCTTATCCAATATAGGAACAGTATTTATACTAGCCAAAACAGATGAATAATCATCGAGTGTTTTACGAAGATTGACATACTTCTCGTAGTACTGCTTTATCTCAAAAAAGTGTTCATTTTTATGTTCATCAATTTTTGTGCCTGCTAAAAATAATTCAGCTTGTTTGGCTTTGACTCTATTTTTATTTTCCCATACTGGAATACTCATGCCTACTTTGCCACCATTAAATCGTTGCCCTAAAACCGCTTGAAAATGATAGCCTACATCAAATTTAGGTAAAGCCATTGCTTTTGTTACTTCTACTTCCTTTTGTGAGATAGTCTTCTGCTGCTCTAGGTACTTGAGCGTAGGATCAATTTTTTCGATTTCTGCTTCCAACATTTCAAATGACAATAATGGCTTTACGTCTGGATATTCCATATCCGAAAATAAAACGTCTTTACCGCCATTTAGAGCTGTCAATTGTTGTGATAGTTGGTTGATTGCTGATTGATTGAATTGATAATCCTTATTGATTTCTATGAGTTGTAATTTGGCTTTATTGACATCCAAAATATTGCCTTCACCGCGCAATAGCTTTTTTTGAAAGTCGTTTAAGTATTTTTCTGTGGTAGAAACCCGTGTATTAATTTGCGACTGCATTTTTCTTCTATATATCAATTCGATACATATTTTTTTGGCAGATAATAAGATAGATTGTTTCGTATCTAGTAGATAAAATTCCGCTTGCTTTCCTTGCTCTGATGCCAATATTTTTTTCTTGGCATATACAGTTGGGTAATCAAATTTTTGGACGATATTGATGTCTGTTTGATTGCCCGAAATGGCATTAGGTGTTCCCCGCATATAGTCGTAGCTCACAGTTGGGTCATACATCGAAATACCTGTCTTATACTCTAGTTTTTTGGCATCCCAATATTTGGAATTTGTATCGATTGTTTTATTGTTTGTCGCAATAGATGCTAAAACAGCGTCTATATTTGATTGTGCTCCAGCAGGAAATACACAAACAAAAATGACCAAATTTACTATAATGTATTTCATGACTTCTTTTAATGATTAATACTAAATAATTTATGGCTAATGCTTAATGGGGAATGGGTAATTTTATAATCAGAAAGTAGGTATTTATTCAAAATTACTATCTGAATAGCAACCATAGGCATAATATCTCTTCTAATTTTCATGTAGAATCTAGCTATCATCTTACTAGTACATATTAAATTTATCGTTCTTCATCATTCTTCATCATTAAATAATACACTGCGGGTACGATAAAGATATTCAACAATGTAGATGTCAATAATCCGCCTAATATAACCTTCGCCATAGGGCTCTGTATTTCATTTCCTGGAAGCTCACCAGCTAACGCAAGTGGGATCAATGCTAGTCCTGCTGTTAGCGCTGTCATTAGTATAGGACTCAGCCGGTCATTTGACCCTTGAAATACTGTTTCATACAAATTGTATCCTTCGCTTCTCAATGTATTGTAATGCGAAACTAATAATATCCCGTTTCGCGTTGCCACCCCAAACAATGTGATAAAACCGATAATAGCAGGTATACTCAATATACCACTAGTAAACCAAATGCTAAATACACCACCGATCAATGCCAAAGGTAGATTGATCAAGATGATGGCGGCCAATTTGGTAGATTTAAATTCCTTGAATAATATCAAGAATATCAACAATAGTGAAAATATCGAAGCCAACATTAATGTTCTAGATGCTTCGGCTTCAGCTTCAAATTGTCCACCATATTCAATGTGATATCCTTCGGGAAGGTTTATTTTTTCTCCTATGATTTTTTGAATTTCTGCTACTGCGCTTTTTTGATCAACACCAACTACATTGGCAGAAACTACTGTTTTTCGCTGTACATTTTCCCGATTTATGGTACTCGGTCCTGACGTACTGACGATATCAGCAACATAATACAATGGAATTTTTTGGCCATTTTCACCATCAATGAGCGCATTGCGAATATTTTCGATCTTACCACGATTATTATCATCAAAGCGCAATATCAAGTCAAAGGTTTTGTTGCCTTCGTAGATTTCTGATACTTTTTCACCTGCAAATGCCACATCGACAAATTCATTAAATTGACCGATTGTAATACCATAATAATTAAGGACATCTCTCTTAGCTTTGATTTGAATTTGTGGAATTTCTACTTGTTGCTCCACGCTAACATCCACTAAACCTTCTATATTATGGATTTCGGCCTTAACTTGATTTGATAGTGAGAACATTTTATTTAGATCAGCCCCAAATATCTTGATCGCAATATTGGCTCTAGTACCTGAAAGCATATGATCTATACGGTGGCCTATAGGTTGACCGATCGTGATATTGACGCCCGAAATAGTAGACAATTTCTCTCTCACATCGGCCATAAATGCTTCACGACTTCTCTCTTTCAATACAAATGGAGCATCTATTTCTGCTGCATGGACACCTTGTGCATGTTCGTCTAACTCTGCGCGTCCAGTACGTCTCGTCGTGATCGTTATTTCAGGTACCTCATGTAAAGCTTTTTCTATACTATTACCAATATCATTACTTACAGCTAGCGATATTCCTGGCAGCGAAACGGCACTAACGACGAGCGATCCTTCATTAAATTCTGGAAGGAAACTCCGACCTAACTGAGTAAAAGTAGCGATGGCCATTATTAACATGAGAAAGACGATACTTATAGCCGTTCTTTTCCATTGCATTACCCCATGAAGGGCTTTTGCATATATACTTTGCAGATTCTCTACAAGCCAGCTTTCCTTATGTTGTTTTAGGAGCATTACATCATTTGTCAACAAGTAACTACAGAGTACTGGTGTCAAGGTAATCGACACAATTAATGATGCAAATAGCGCGACTATAAATGAGATTCCAAGTGGTACAAGCAATTTTCCTTCCATGCCCGAAAGAAAAAATAATGGCATAAAAGCGACAATAATAATAATGGTAGCATTAATAATTGAATGTCTAATTTCAAACGATGCATCAAAAATAACCGTCAATTTATTGGTTTGCAATTCTAACGCAAGCTTGGCATTTTGCTTGAGTCTTTTAAATACATTTTCGACATCGATAATCGCATCATCTACCAAATCTCCGATCGCGATAGCCATGCCACCAAGACTCATCGTATTGATCGTAAATCCTAACCACTTGAGTGTAAGGATGGCCACAACTAGGGAAAT
>JANMMV010000450.1:0-9572 GCA_031373565.1 Saprospiraceae bacterium | reverse complement strand
CAAAAATAGCGATTCGTCATCACCATATTATCTAATGACACAGGCAGAGATTATCCTGCAATGGGCTGTTCTAAAGCTAAAATATGGAGAACGCCTAAGTGCTGCAAACGATGTCATCGAAGCACACGAATTGCTAAAAGAAAATAAGAATAAATTTCCAAACTTTATTGAAAATGACAAAAGTCTCTCCATTATTCACGCCATGGCAGAAAGCCTACCACCCTGGGTACGCAAAATTGTAGGAATCAAAGGATCAATTATAGATGCAAATAAGGAAATTACTGCATTGGTCGCCAATACTCATAAATCTGGATCCATTTTTTATCAGGAATGTGTAGGCATTCAGAGTTATATATTATTTTATGCAAATAACCAAAAGGAAGCGGCCTTTCAACTTCTTGAAACGCACAAGCTAAACCACAGAACTAATCCGCTGATCGCTTTTCTAAAGTCTACTATGGCACTGAAAACTGGAAGAAATGAGATGGCAATTAGAATTCTGAATGAGCGCCCTAAATCTATAGACTACCTACCGTTTCTGTACTTAGATTTTGTTTACGGCAAAGCCAAACTATACCGTCTTGACAAAGATGCAAATGTGTATATTGAGAAATTCATAAACTCATTTAAAGGCAGACACTATATAAGAGAAGCGTATCAAAAATTAGCCTGGTATCATCTAGCTGTTGCCAACAGACCATCGATTTATAGAATTAATATCGCTAATTGTCTAACACATGGAGTCGACCTATTTGACGAGGATGCTCAAGCTACCAAGGAAGCGCATGCTAAGAAATTGCCTAACGGGATTTTGCTGCAAGCTCGTCTTCTATATGATGGCGGGTATTACATCAAAGCGCAAAATTTGCTCGCATTGTATAGTAGTAAATTTACTGCCGACAATCATGACGGTGAATATTTCTATAGGCTAGCTCGTATTGAAGAAGCATTGGGAAAGACCACATTAGCAATAACTCATTACACAATAACGATCAATGACAGCGATCCATATCAATACTTTGGTTGTAACTCTGCTCTTCAATTAGGATTGATCTATGAAGCACAAGGCAAAAAGACAAAAGCTAAGATTTATTTTGAAAAATGTCTGTCGCTTAATCCTGCAGGATACAGCTCTAGTCTTCATGGCAAAGCCAAAGCAGGACTACATAGACTGAAATAAAAAAAAATGCAATAGGCAAGCATTTTTCTGATTGATTTAGCGTATCGTGTTAGCAATATTCACAATATTTGCGCATGATTATTTCCTGCATAGTAGCCACCGCGCATAATAGAGTTATAGGTCGAGACAACGATATACCTTGGTATCTTCCTGCAGACCTGCAGTATTTTAAGAAAGTGACCCTCGGCCATCATATTATCATGGGGCGAAACTGTTACGCTTCCATAGGGCGCCCGTTGCCAAAGCGTACCAATGTCATAGTGACAAGAGATCCATTTTTTTTATCTTCAAACTGCTTAGTGGCGCGATCGATTTTAGAGGCTATCGAAATGGCAAGGGCAAGTGGTGAAACAGAAGCATTTATCATCGGCGGTGGTCAGATCTATGAACAAACTGCTGATATTTGGGACAGGCTATATCTTACCGAAGTTGACCTTCAAGTGCAAGGTGATGTGTATTTTCCAGAGCTAAATCTAGAAAATTGGGATTTGCAAACTGAAGAAAAACACGATAAAGACGATAAAAACGAATATGACTATTGTTTTAAAATATTAAACCGTAAGTGATGCTTTCAGATTCGCCTATCAAAGAAGATTTTATACACTTCGTATGGCGTACAAAGCGTGTCCCTGTCGTATTAGAAACAATAGATGGCAGGAAAGTCACAATCATAGACTTCGGAACCTATAACCTTCAGTCAGGACCTGATTTCTTTAACGCTAAGATAGAAATAGACGGGACTTTGTGGGCTGGAAATGTTGAAATGCACGTCTTTACAAAGGACTGGATGAAGCATAAACATCAGTACGACCGAGCTTATGATAATGTGATTCTACATGTGGTTTATGAGCATGATGGCCCACTAATAGACAACGATTTACCCACGGTCGAACTCAAAGGCAAAATCCCAAAGATAATCCTAGATCGCTATGTCTCAATGATGACAGAAAGCCTGTCTATTCCTTGTCAAAAACTTTTTAAGGATGTAGATAATTTCAAAGTTAATCTTTGGAAAAATTCACTCTTGGTAGAAAGACTTAGTCAGAAATCCAAATATATCGCCACCGTTCATAATTATAGCATGTCAAGTTGGGAAGACGCTACTTACATCGCTGTAGCCAAATATTTTGGTAGTAAAATCAATGTAGAGCCTTTTGAAAGATTAGCGAGGTCTCTCCCATTATCCATCATACATAAAAACAAAGATAAACAACTCTCTGTGGAAGCCCTTATTTGGGGACAATCAGGTATGCTGTCAGGTGCACACAAGGATCCGTATTTTGTAGCTTTAAAGAATGAATATCGTTTTATGCAACAAAAATATGGCCTTGAACCTATAGATCCACTGACCTGGAAGTTTGGAAGGTTGCGCCCAATCAATTTTCCTACCGTGAGGATAGCTCAGTTTGCAGCGTTGATGAGTAAAGTTGTATTTATGTTTTCGACTATCAAGGAAGCATCCACCATCAAAGAATTACGATCGATGTTTAAAGTAAAATCGCATGAATATTGGGACACGCATTATCGTTTTGGTGCTGAAAGCAAGGTGTATGATAAGTCTCTATCTTCAGGATTTGTTGATTTGATTTTGATTAATGCGATCATTCCTATCCTTTTTCAATATGGTAAATCTATTGATGATACTGATTATATGGACAGGGCTTTAAATTTGCTTGAGCTAATAAAAGCTGAAAAAAACACCATTATTTCTATGTGGAGTGATCTTGGCGTTGAACTAAAAACTGCTTATGATTCGCAAGCTATGATTCAGCTAAAAACCAACTATTGTGACCAGTTCAGATGTTTAGAATGCAAAATAGGGCATGAAATATTTAATATTCCTACTGATAAGTCAACAAATTAGGACCATCGATTAGGACTCCCTTTTTCATACGTTCTTCGAGGTATTTGCGATTTGGAGCCACTTTTTTATTGATATATTTCTCCATCAGCAAACTAGCGACTGGTGCTGCCCAAGCTCCTCCATAACCTGCATTTTCGATAAAAACAGCAATAGCAATCTTTGGATTATTTTTGGGTGCAAAACCAAAAAAGACGGAGTGGTCTTCTCCGTGTGGATTTTGTGATGTGCCCGTTTTGCCACAGACATCGAGACCTTCTACATATGCTATTGTAGCAGTACCTGCCGTCACGACCGCTTCAAGTCCATTGATGACAGGAATAAAATGTTTGGCGTCTATGCGTACCTTTTTTTTAGTCGTAAACTCGGCAGGAATGGCTTTTCCTGAATTATATTTTTTGATCAAATGTGGTGTAATAAACCATCCACGATTGGCAAGAATTGTGGCAAGATTGGCCATTTGAGCAGTAGTCAATTGCATCTCTCCTTGTCCAATACCCAGCGACAGTACCCAGGCTGAACGCCATCCGCCAGTTTCACTACTGTACATTCGATTATAATATTTTGAATCGGGAATGAGCCCTTTGCTCTCATAACTGTAGTCTAGACCTAATTTGTGGCCTAAGCCAAAATCACGCAAATGACTTACCAACGAATCTAGCCCTAAGCTAGGTTTTTTGTAGCTGTATAGGTCAAGCATGTCACGCATCATCTGAAAGAAGTATACATTGCATGAGTACTGAATAGCCTCTGTAACATTAGCTACAGATCCATGGGCATGAGTACATTTCTGAACTTTTGAAGCAGAAAGTCTGTAATAGCCTGGACAAAAGATGGGCTTGGAAGCATAGGTAGCCCCTTTTTGTAAAGCAATAAGCGACAATATTGGTTTGAAAATTGATCCTGGTGGATATTTATTGGTTACGGCACGGTTGTTTAATGGGCGATTAATCGAATCATTGAGTAACAAAGCCATGCCTTGGCCACGATTACCATCGAGATTTAGGATATTGGGATCATAGTTTGGAGAACTTACCATTGCTAAAATTTCTCCTGTCGAAGGTTCAATGGCGACAATACCACCTCGTTTATTGATCATCAGACTATCTGCATAAGCTTGGAGTTCTAGATCGATAGATATTGTCATATCTTCGCCAGGTATAGCCATGCTGTCGAGATTACCATTTTCGTACGCGCCAACCCTCCTTCCTAGGTTATCTTTAAGAATATAATTGATACCTTTTCCACCAGCCAGTTCCACCTCATAAGCGATCTCCAAACCTGACTGCCCTATGTAATCTCCCGGAATATATAGCCCATTAGAATTGTCGATGATCTTTTGGTCAACCTCTCCTAGGTACCCTAATACATGTGATCCGTGCGTATGTGGGTAACCACGAATGATACGCTGAACCGGATAAAAGCCTGGAAACTTATGCAAGTGCTCTTGAAAAATCGCAAATTGCTCGGGACTTACCTTTGAAAGAAAAGCAAAAGGTAAAGATTTATTGAATTTTCCGCTCTTCCAGTCCTTATTAATATTAGTCAGAAATGTTTGCTTATCTATTTGCAATAAAGTACAAAAAAGTGAAGTGTCCATTTTAGGGTCCACTTTATTAAAAATGGCATCAATCACATAAATAGGCTTATTATAAACTAAGGTTTTGCCATTACGATCAAATATCAACCCTCTAGAAGGGTAAATAATACTTCTATCTAATGTCGTTCGCTTAGCTTGTTCTTTGTAGCGATCGGTAAATAATTGTAATTGCGCAGCCCTTCCTATTAAAATGATGGCTACAAGTACGATAGCATAAATGATGATATCCTTTCTATTTTCTAATTGTCGCATAGACTAATACTTTGTTTTGAAAATGGAAAGCATGATGACAATTACTATAAACGACATGATAAAACTGAATATCGTTTTCAAAAAAATATCAAAAAAATATACAAATGAGAAAGCTTCTACGCTAAAATAGAAAAGCATGTGGGCTAATAAAACGATGCTCATATAAGATACAAAATATCCAAACCCCATTCGCTTGATATTGGGAACATCATCAACATTGTAGCCATCATAGGGCTCCAAAAAAGCGATCACTAAGGATCGAAAATAAGCCGAAAAAACAGAGGCACTAGCATGAACTCCCGGAGAATCATAGAAAAAATCTATTCCTAAACCTATCAAAAAAGACAAAGGTAATAAAATAATACTTGGTGTTTTGACAGGTAGCAATAAGAAAGCAACAGGATATATAAGAAAATGTATGTATGCAAAATCAGATATCCCAAATGTGATATGCTTAAATACCAAAATTTGTGCTAAAAATAGCAAAATGATACGGATGATATTTGTGCTGATAGCATTACTCATTGGACTCTATTACTTCTTTTTCCAAACTCTTTTGCTCCCCACCATATCTATTCTTGATCACATAGGCATATTTTACATTAGTCAGATCATTAAATAACTTAACAGTAATGTAATAGTTATTGCTACCAGAGACTATTGAATACTTTTCTATTCGCCCGACTAGAATACCGCGAGGAAACATTGTCGAATAGCCGCTAGTAATAACAGTATCGCCCACTGCTATTTTCTCATGTTTTGGCACATCTACCAAGCTTACACGAAGAGGATCTAAATCTCTCCAGCGGAGACTTCCATGGCAATTTCTACTTTTGATAGAACAGCTGATTCTCGATTGGGTATTAAGCAAACTAATTACGTGTGCAAAATTTTCGGTCACATTTCTTACGATGCCAATGATACCATTTTTGGACGAAATGACTCCCATGTCTTTCTGTACACCTTCTCTACTCCCACTACATAGTGTAATGTGATTGTTAGTCAAGTTTACTGTGGCATTACAAATACTAACTGGTATCAGATCATATCGATCATACAGAGAATCGGCAGCTGGGATCAAGTCAGTTGCGTACTCTATTGCAATCAAATTTTCAATGAGATTTGCATTTTCACGCATTAAACTGTCGTTGACTTTACTAAGATTAGTGTAATTGCTAACTTTCGCAGATTGGGTCGCTAATTTGCCTACATAAACTTGCGAAGAATTGATAAAAATATCTTTTTGTCCCTGATTAAAGTTTATTACTAAATAGAAACAAATAATCTCTAAGATCACAAAAAGGATGTGACCCCCGTACTTAGCAAATAATTGGATGACATTATACATATATTATAATATCATAAAGATGTAATGGTGTAGGCCAGATGACAGCTATTCATTAACAGTATTGATGCCATTACTAAGATTTTAAATACTCTTTCTATCCATTAGGAAAGAATACTTATGAGAATTTTTTAGTGCAAGGCCAGTTCCTCTTACTACTGCTCGCAAAGGATCGTCAGCAATATGAACTTTGAGTTTTGTCTTGGCGGACATTCTCTTATCCAAACCTCTTAACAAAGCGCCACCACCGGTAAGATAAATACCGGTTTTATAAATATCTGAAGACAACTCTGGAGGTGTGTCTTCAAGTGCTTTTAAAACTGCTTCTTCGATTTTGGCTATTGATTTATCTAGCGCCTCTGCTACTTCCGTGTGTGTTGTAAATACTTGTTTAGGAATACCAGTCAGCATATCTCTACCGTTAACAGGATACTTAGGTGGAGCGTCATCTATATCCGCTAACGCTGCTCCCACATTAATCTTGATTTGTTCCGCTGTTCGTTCACCGATCAAAATATTGTGCTTTCGTTTCATGTAATCTATGATGTCATTTGTAAACTCATCACCGGCTATCCGTATAGACTGATCAGTGACAATGCCTGAAAGAGCGATGACTGCTATCTCGGTAGTACCGCCACCTATATCGATGATCATATTACCTATCGGTTCTTCAACATCTAAACCGATACCCAAAGCTGCTGCCATTGGTTCGTGAATAAGATATGTTTCTTTGGATTCTACGTGATCAGCAGAATCAAAAACAGCCCTCTTTTCTACCTCAGTGATACCAGAAGGAATACATATTACCATCTTAAGGTGAGTAAAAAATCTTCTTTTCTCTCCGATCATATTTATTAATCCTTGGATAAGCGCTTCTGCAGCTTGAAAGTCTGCAATTACTCCATCCTTCAGGGGCCTTATGGTCTTGATACTGTCGTGGGTTTTTTCGTGCATTTGCATTGCTCTGTTTCCTACGGCAATGATCTCACCAGTGTGTCTATTTATCGCGACAATTGACGGCTCATCAACTACAACTTTATCATTTTGTATGATTAGAGTGTTAGCGGTTCCTAGGTCAACCGCCAGTTCTTGAGTAAAAAAATTGAAAAATCTCATTAATACGTTATTACTTAAAATTATAACTTCTTGTTATTCAAATTGGATAGCCGCAAATTTACGCTTTTTGAACTAAAAAATTCAATTTTCTACGGGTTACAAATACATATTTGTTTTTCTGATACGAAAAATGCTTTTGATTTTGGACATAAGCAATGCTTTGGTATTTGTTTTTTAAGATTTTCTTCGTTTCTTAGGGGATGCAATACAGTGTATCAGGTCTTCCCTTCTCAAATATTGTTGAGCAGCTTCATTGATTTCTATCGAAGTCAAGTCCAGCATTTGATCTATAAATGCTTGAAAATTACTAAGTTCCTGATTTGTAAGCACCATCGTTTTTACAAAAGATATCGCATTGAGTGGTCCATCAATTAGACTCATAAAATTGCCCATTAAGTAGTTTTTGACCATTGTCATTTCTTTGTCATTAATTGGGTCTTGTTGAAGTTTATTAATTTCGAGATAGATATCTTCTAGCATGGGAGCAACATATTTAGGCGCTGTCTCGGAACTTATAGAAAAATATCCATCATAAAGCATGTGGTCTATACTACTTGAAATATCATAAGTATAGCCTTTTTCCTCTCTAATGTTGGTCATTAGACGTGACCCGAAATATCCACCTAATAGGGTGTTAAGCAAGAAAACCTTAGCGTTGTCTGGATGATGTTTATCAAATAATCTCCTCCCTATTTTAACTGCACTTTGGTGCTCATTTGTCGTATAAAGCTCGATAGATTTGTGATTGAGATCTATCTGACATTGCTGGTATGGTTTTACTATTGATGGCTTATTTATTTCACCAAATTCGACAGTAATCAATCGTTTTACCTCCGCTGATACTTGACCACTCACAAAAATATAAGCGTTATCACTGCCGTATAATTTGTCAAAATGGGACAGGATATCCCCTCTTTTCAACTCTTTGTAATCTCCAATCTCGCTATTATAACCATACGGATGGTCCGATCCGAAAATCTCTTCAGTAAGCGTGCGATAGGTCACTATTTCGTTCTTCGAAAGCTCTTCTTTAAGCTTTTCTATGTTTATATTAATGTATTGTTGGATTTCGTCTTCAGCAAATGTAGGCTCCGTAAGTATTTCCTTTAATATTGGTACGATGTTGGCAAAATGTTTTGTCAAAGTATGAAGACTTACATATGCAAAGTCCATGTTTGAAGAAGTCTTAATACTTGACCCATAATAATCAATGATATCTGCTATCTGCGCAGAGGTATAATTTTTAGTCCCTTCTTTGATTAAAGAAGCCGTAGCTCTACTGACAAGTTTGTTGAGCTCTGCACTGCGCCCTGCTCTATGAAAAATTTCAACCTTCAATACACCCTGAGTACCTTGATTTATGATGGATAGATGCATTCCATTAGGTAATGTTATTTGCTCCACCATGGGCAAATCTAAATTTTTGATCGTATTGATCGGCGGTGAAATCCGTCGGTCTAGAGGCATTGTTATCAAGTTAAAAAAGAACAAAGGTAGTCTTTTATCTACTTTTCATGATTTATCATATTGACCGTCTAATGTGAATTACTCGTTAATACGTTAGCAGAGACCATATATTTCCTAAAAATACCCGCAAATGATGTATTTTTGCCTTCCAAATTCAAAAATTAAGAATGCAAAAATTCTTTCAAAAAATAGGACAATTCAAAAACATTTTCGCTACTTGGTTAAATCCGTTAACTCAACCAATCTTAGATTTTTTTGAACCGGTCACATCAAGATGGGCAAAATTTGTATCTCCATTAACCAGTTCTTGGGCTTCCTACAAACTTCGTAATCCTAGAGAATCAGCAGTAATCGGTTGGATTGGAACGATCGCTAAATGGATTACGTATTCGATAGTTTTACTAATATTAATGACATTATATGGTGTATTTGGAAAGGTACCAACCACATCAGAACTCAGATTGATAGAGTCTGCAAATGCATCTGAAGTATACACAGCTGACGGTGTATTGATTGGTAAATTTTATACCCAAAATCGAACTACGATAAAACTTGATAGTATCTCCCCGTATTTAATTACCGCGCTGCTAGCGATTGAGGACAAGCGATTTTTTGAGCATTCGGGCATCGATCTTAGATCTTGGATGCGTGTATTCAAGGGCATCGCTACTAATACTTCTGGGCTTGGTGGTGGCTCGACTTTATCACAACAATTGGCAAAAAATCTATACCCACGTCGTAGGTACTTAGT
>JANMMV010000430.1:0-6466 GCA_031373565.1 Saprospiraceae bacterium | reverse complement strand
GCCTGCGATTTTGGGATCAAAAATCCCGTTGGCAGCATCGATGATCGCACCTGCAGTGGTACTTGTAAATGTATAGGTACCATTAGAAGTGGTTAATCCAGTTATAAAAGGTTTCAAAGGAATTGTTGGTGACGTAGCTGTCAAACATACGTCAGGGATCGGATTAAATATGGCTGTTTCGGGTACGCAGTTTTGTGTGATACATCCACCCAATGATTTGACTAGCCCACAAGCGTGGCCATTGTTAAATAGGATTTCAATATCTGATGATACTAGAGGTACTTGACCAGTAATAGAATAAGTATTTCCACTTAGAACACCAGACGGGCCGAGAAGAATATTAACAATTGGGTTTCCTATTTGTCCAGGAAGTGGCGTCCAGCTATACGTGATTGACGTGGCATCTGAAATACAGTCAATTAGTGGAGGAGTTTGAATAGGTACAACTACAACCGAATCTCTGTAAGGCGTGGAAGGGCATTGTAGCCCGTTAGGACCATTATTAACGACAATAAGTGAAACAAATTTTTTGCCTGATGTCGGCCATTTGATATCTATCGTGTCAATACCGTTTGTCTGTGGTGTACTGATGATAGATCCACCGTCAAGCGTCCAATTATACTTAGCTCCAGGTATTTTAGGTATACCTGTGAAATAAGCGCGAGCTAAGCTATCAACACAAATTTCATCATCTAACACAAATTTAGAAACAGGCACTTTAGTAATGATAACTGTATCGCAAAACGCGAAACTCTCACCGCAATTATCCTTAATAGACACGCAAATCTCACCTCCCGGAACATTGTTCCAGTTGATTGTTATTTTATTTGTCGTTACGCCAGTAACACTAACACCGGCTGGCACAGTCCATACCCAACTAGGATTTGACTCGGATGATTGCGCTTCATAAACACTTGACAATGTACTAGAACAGAAACTTGTACTCCAATTGAAAGGTGTTGGTGTTGGTAAGATACTAGCTGGTTCGAAATTAAAAGGAATTTCCGTTACACAAGTCTTACCAAGAAGTGTCATTACGATCTCGCAGATGTAGTCACCTGGTGCAGATAACAAAATAGTTTTCGGGTTTGCATCAGCGTTTCCATCATTTACGATAGTATTGTTAGAGACTCTTCTCCATCTATAAGTTGTCACTATAACTCCGATATTGGGTGCGGATGGTAATATCTCATCTTGTAGCACGAAAAGGGTTTTTCCGTTGGCACATCCTAGGTTTACTACTTGACCATTCGTTGCTTCCAGGACTATCGCATTGATAATCACTGTCGAGTCGCAACCGTTGGCAGCGGCCATAGGTAATACCACTTCTAAGTCTTCTAAATTTCCTGGTATTGGGAAAGGAAAATCAGGTGAAATGATAAATGGAATGTCTTCTGGACAGAGAACATAATTTTTTCTAACTGGAGGAGAGTTTTTCTTCTCTATAAGTCTTACTGTTTGTTTATAAATGCATCCTTCTTGACCAGCGCCTGTCCCCGTATATGTAGCCATATTTAATGCTCCTGGAGGCGGACCTGCAGTAAACACAAAAGGATTCGTTTGCCATCCTCCGAATCCATCACCATTTGGATCTGGGTTGCCGCTTGCATCTTCGCTTGGTCCTACCCATCCAGTAATGAAGTCTTCACAAAGTGATACTGTACCAAAATCTTCGTCGGCTGGGTTTCTTACAGTGATCAATAATTCTTTTATAACGCTAGAACTGTTGCACTTATTGGAAATAGAAACGATCTCAAATTTCCAAACGCCTATTTTGTCAAGTAGGTAATTAGGTAATTGATTTGACAAGGTATTAACTATCGTGATAACACCCATCGGATCGGTTACACGCCATTGAAATTTCAAAGTTGCGTCTTCATAACCTTCGTTAACTTGTAGAGTTACCGTATTATTAGGACAGATAGGAGAACAAGTACCTGATGCACACACAACTTCGGTAGGTTCAGGTATTACATACTCTACAAAGGTACCATTTACATTAATATCATAACTACATACCGATCCTGAACATCCGTCAAACCACCAGTAGTAGGTATTACCAGGTATTAGATTTGTTGACGGTACGGTAATTGGTGCGGTGGAGCAAGTATTCATACAGAACACTGATTCAGTAAACGAGCAATCTGTATAAATACCCGTTTGCACACCCAATTGACCACCACCACCAGGGGTGCAGCCCATAGGAACTATTTCAATAGCATAATTACCTGTTCCGGCAATAAAAGCAAACCATGACATATTGTGAGGTGCTCCTCCTCCATCACACAATGGATTGGGTGCTGGCTCGACCAATGGACCCGGGAACATCGTTCCACAACCCGCATTTAATATCGATAGATTACAAAACGTATCAATAACCGTTTCGCACGACTCTGTAAATACAGTACTGGTACCTCCACAATTAAATTTAAAGCAAAAATCAACTGTGTTGTTGTCAAGTCCCATGTTTTGTGGTTCTTGACCGCAGCGTAGCAAAACCGGACCAGTCAAGATAGGCCCTAAATCAGGGCCATCCCCATTGTCGTCCATATCTATATCATTATTTGGATCAGCTGTAGGTGAACACGAAATTACACCATTTAGTGGATTACCTGGGCCAAAGTTACTTGTAGTAACTGCGACAACATAGTCTCCTGGCTTAACGACAAAACAAAATTCACCCATTGCATTTGTCACTCCTGTTAAACTAATCGCCATTCCATCGCCTGCAGTACCCGTAAGGGTTAACTCTACGCCTAATGCACCTACTTCTACTGGCGGCTCTTGTAAGCCATCGTCATCTTGTTCTATCCAAACGGTGCTACATAAAGTTATATTTTTATAGAGCCCAGCATCAATAAAATCAACCATTCCGTCCGAGTTGACCTGAACATTAGCGATGGTCTGTCCCATTGCAAAATCATTGTCTGTGGCGTCACTTCCTACATCAGGTACTGAGTATAACCAACCCGGCGCAGTGAGATTCAATCTATACAATCCTGGTCTAATGTTATTAAAAGTGTATATTCCAGCTGCATTAGTGATCTGTATCGGAATAGCAGCATTATTAACATCTGTCAAAGGCGAACCATCAGCGTTTGCCAAGGTTACACCGATCAATTCCAGCCCTGGCTCACCTCCATCTTGAATACCATTCGCGTTTGCATCATGCCATACAAAATCACCCAAGGTGGCTGGCTTGTAAAATCCTGCATCGATATCTTCTTCATCCTCTCCAGATGTTAGCGTTATGGTATGTGACCTGTTAGACATGGCTTGATTGCAATCACTATCATTGGCTACATCTGTAGCATCTGTCGCACCACCTGCAGCATTGAGCCTTGTCGGAAAATATCCACCGGGTGCCGCAAAAGTAACGATGTAAGTTCCTGGTCTGAGATCAATAAACTCATAATCACCAGCACCACCAGAGACGACAGGCCCGACAGCTACATTCAAAGCGTTGGTGACGGCAGCACCTAAGCCATCAGTCAAGGTCATGGTTGCTCCTCCTAGGGCGGGCTCTCCACCATCTTGAAGGCCATTGCCATTGGTGTCTTCCCATGTATAGTCTCCGATCTTACAACCTTTGAAATATCCACAGTCTACTGTATTATTAACATCCCCAGAAATGAGTGTATATATTCCTGTCTCTCCTGTTAGGATATCGGCATCACTGTCTGCAGCATCTGCGCCTACATCTTTCAAAGTACGGAAGTAAGTAGGAAAGTTTTCAAATATGACAACATAACTTCCTGGCTTCAATACATCAAAAATATAGGCTCCTGCTGGTCCTGAAATAACAGTCGCAGCGGGCACTCCATTAGCTTTTGTAACAGCGCCACCAACTGATGTTTCTATATTTACACTCACACCATTTAAGCCTGGCTCACCACCATCTTGGATGCCATTACCATTGAGATCTTCCCACACTAAGTTACTAATTGTCACCGCTTCAAAAAGACCTGCGTCGATATCTAGCACGTCTTGATCACTGACGATAGTCTGAACCGGCGCAGCGCCTGTTACTTTATTGACATCACTATCAAGATTATCATTGCCACCTAAGTCTGGATCTGTCCAGAAATGATTTGCAGGCAATCCAGTACATGTAATCGTATACATACCGGGCGGTAAATTATCAAATAAATAAGCTCCCGAGCCTGGTGTTACAATATTGGGTCTAATAAGTGCAACTCCAGCACCCGTGTTTCCAGATATGGCTACCGTAATTCCGGCAAATCCAGGTTCGCCACCATCTTGGTCACCGTCACCGTTTAGGTCTTCCCAAACAAAATTACCAATAGAGCCACCTATGTACATACCAGCATCAATATTTGTCACTGGTGCATCACCACTTTCTATAACGATACCATTGACTTCTCCATTTGCTGGATTTGCATCACTGTCAAGATCGTCATCACCACCTTGATTTTGGGCAGTAAAAAACCAACTACCTGAACCAGTTGGAGCAGGTAAGATAAAATCTATTGTATAGTTTGCTCCCGGTGGTACCATATCAAATTCATAAAAGCCAGTACCATCTGTTACATCTGATAGTGCTACAGCATTGCCAGCCCCATCCGTTCCAGTAAGATTTACAGTTACACCAGGGATACCAGGCTCACCATCTTGTATACCGTTACCATTGATATCTTGCCATACAAAATCTGAAATAGTAGAAAATTCAAAATATCCTGCATCAACATTAGTAATCTGGTTATTTGCCGTATTAGCATCATTCAAGACAACTACATTGGTAACGTTACCGGTACCTGTATCAGGATCACTGTCTATCGCATCATTACCGCCTTCATTGGCATCAGATCTTTCGAATCCACCCAGAAGGCTAAAATTAATAGTATAACCAGCCGCATTGCTTGGATCCACATTTACAAATTCGTACAAACCACCGCCTAAATCAGTTGCATTTGGTAATCCAATCGCAGCACCACAAAAATTGCTGCCTGATATAGTAACAGTAAGCCCAGATAATCCTGGCTCACCTCCATCTTGGAGGCCATTGCCATTAATATCTTCCCATGCGAAATGGGTTAGCGTACTTTGTTGATAGTACGCTGCTCTCACTACTGTTGGGTTTGCACCAGCTATCGTTATAGCCGTTGTTCCTGTAGCAGGACTGCTCAAAACCCAAGGGCCACTTGACGGATTTACCCATGTCAACTCGTACATACCATCCGGTAAAGACGTGTACGAATAAGTGTTGCCAGCTAGTGTAGGTACTTGGATAACAGGTACAGAGTTGGTAACATCAAACAACGACGGGATATCAGGTGCAGTAGTAAACGGTTCACCGACCTGTTTGATACCATCGCAGTTTTGGTCGACATAAAACTCAAAGGTGATTATGCCTTGGGCAGTAGCTAAATAAGAAGAAATTGTAAAGAGGAAGAATGCAAATAGAGATTTGGTTAATCTACGCATCATCTTGGTTGAATTTTTTAGTTAATAAATATAATTCCATTTGTCATTTGCAAAATTTACTCTTAAAGAAATTTTCATTCTCGATCTTTCACTATAAAAGCACTTTTGAAGAAAAATCTAGTTAAGAGCCAACTAGCAATGGTTCGGTCAGACATAAATGGAGATACAAAGAAAATAAATTAATTCTTAATTAAATAATCTTCGCCTATATTAATCAAGAGTTAAGTTCATCTTGTTAATATTAGGGAAATTAACTAGATCTGTAAAGAGAATATTATTCTACCGTCAATGATTATGAGTTGTATTTCAGGAATAATATACTTGCAATGGCATAAATTCGCTATTATGTTTGGAGAAAAATAAAAAGACGAAAAGTGTTAAAGTTTTGGGTACTTACTTCGATTTTTGAATAAACTTTGCAAAAAAGCCTGATAACCAATTTAGATTAAACTTTATGTCCCTAAGCGCCATGATGGTGAGCGCGAAGGCAAATGGGCTTAATATTAAGCACGGCAGCCAGGCAGCCTGAATGCCTTCCATCGTGCCATTCTTGACAAGTTTTTCCCCAAAAATAGTGGTGATTATAAAAATCATATAGAATAAAATGGCTACTAGAAGCGGATATCCATAACCGCCTTTACGAATGATGCTACCTAAAGGCGCCCCAATCAATAAGAATATGACACATATAGTAGCCCAACTATATTGCTGATGTAGCCTAAGTCTGTGTTTTTGGATCATCCGATTGTAGTCATAATTCACATTCTTCATGGTCATAAACTCGTCTCTAACGTTGCTTAAATCAGTTATGGCACTTGACAAAATCTCCATGCTCCGCAAAGAATCTACTAAATCAATGATCTTTTCTTGACCATTTCTTCCTTCTTTGAGCCCTAGAATCGTTTTTGGCGTTTCTAATTTTGCCTGTGACGTGGTAACTTCAACAGATTTTAACTTCTCCAGACGACGTATTTTGTCCAGTTTAATCTGCTCATACTGACTCATTGATATCTCTTTTAAC
>JANMMV010000410.1:0-4054 GCA_031373565.1 Saprospiraceae bacterium | reverse complement strand
TTTGATGATATTTTGTACCAAATCGCTGAGCAATACTACAAATCTGATTCCGTCATGGGAGATAATTACAGTTATTCCTATTTTGATTTTAAAGAAATGAAGGGCTACAAAAATCATATCCCCGCACAGGAAGATGTGGCGGGCGGGTACGCTTTTATTTTGTATTCTGCTTGGGTAAAATTCAAAAATCCAAAATATCTAAAAGCTGCTAAAAACGCACTAAATGTATTGTATAATCAAAAAGAGAACAGATATTACGAAGCCATGATGCCGATTGCAGCACATATCGGTGCAAGGATGAATGCCGAACACGGTACAGAATATGATATCAGCAGATATTTAAACTGGACCTTTGACGGCAGCGCTGTAGGACGCGAAGGTTGGGGTGTTTTAGTGGACAATTGGGGCGGCTACGACGTAAGTGGTCTGGGAGGTAGTACGGTGCATAATGGAGGGTATGGATTCCTGATGAATACATTCGACCTAATGCTACCACTTTCCGCTATGGTAAGGTATGATCAAAGGTATAGTAATGCTGTGGGCAAGTGGGCACTCAATGCATCCAATGCAGCCCGATTTTGCTATCCATATGAGATGCCAGATTCGCTCCAAGCCATACCACAGCACAAAACAGTGACAAAAGATGTCATCGCTTACGAAGGTGTGATCAAAGAATCCATCTATCCCGAATTTAAAGGGATCACTCCATTTGCTCAGGGAGATGGACCACTCTGGTATCCCAATATGCCCCAACAAACCATGTTTTCTGTGTATGGTAGTGGTCACGTTGGATTTTTTGGCGGCGTCATTAGAAATACCAATGTCCCTGAAATCCTTCAGATCAATTGTACGGTGGCTGACTTTTTTGCCAGCCAAAAAAGTTATGAAACCTATCTATATTTTAACCCCTACGATACCAACCAAAAAGTGGACATAGATCTTGGTAATAGTAAATTTGATCTGTACGACCTTAATAGTCGAAAAATCATAAGTAAAAATGCAACTGGTAAAACGTCATTTTCGATTCAAAGCCAATCATCTGCTATGTTAGTGTTGGTTCCTGCCAATCTTACGTTTACTGTCAAAGATGCCAAATTATATGCAGGCGATGTCATAGTGGACTACAGGTATAGCACCAATTGAGATTCGGTTTTAATGGAGCTATCTCTTTTGCTCCGTTTTTTAGTTCAAACTTTTTAAATGCACTTACCGAATATCGATACATAAGACACCGACCGAACAGCCTTCTTTTAATTTTAACTGGGCGATCGCCGCATCAATAGGAGCAGAACTTGGGTGTCAAGGTTGCGTCGACGGGCAGTCATTTCGGTAAGACAAATATCTTTTAGCCGTGCTGGCGCAAGTCATGCTAAAGCTTGATACTATTTGTAACTTGTGTCAATACTATAATTCGTACTCATCACACTACAGTTTTTACAAATATAAAGCAAAAGGGCGACAATTGCTGAAAAAGCAAAGACCAAGATATCTTACTTTTTGTAACTGGTTCCTACGTGCTCAAGTTGCAAACTTGAGCGAGCAGGGCATGATGGTCTACATTTCTCAACTTCGACTGATATTATTTGATTCCGTTCAATGCCTGTAAGTTTGATTTATAATTGATATCATTTCGTCCTTTTCCACCAAGTCGAACTCAAAAAGCCATAGTCCCTAATCCCTTACAGCACACATACAGCACACATACAGCACACATACAGCACACATACAGCACACAGACAGCACACTAACCGAGTCTATTCTTGGGTTTTGGATGTCCAAACTTTATGCAGAAAGTGCGAAATGTAATAGCACTGTTGGTCAGTGGCCATCAAATTGTACTTGGGGAAGCGATTGCAGTTACCATAGAATTGTGCCTTGCAGTTGGTGTTGTCCATAAAAACCAGCCACATAATCGAGTCCACGGCCCCACCAGTTTAACCTGATGGGGAGTGTCTCTCAATATAAATATCAATAGTATGCTAATAGCCACAAACCGTGGTTTGTGGTTCCTTCGCTATCAAGTGAAATCGTTCACTTGATTTGCTTCGCAACCACTCAGTCTTAACAAGGATCCATTGAGCATGCAGATATGGGCTGAAAAGCTATATTTGTCGTGGAAGAATGTGTGCGAGTGGAAAAAAGTGCCTTAAATGTATAGAATAATGATAAAAGCGAGATCAACTATTTATTTTTATGCGTCTAATATCGAGTTCTCACTGGTAAAATAAATTTGGCTGTGTGATTACAATGTAATAACTTTGCAAAAAAGTTTAATATGCTAACCAAAATAATTCAAATAGGTAATTCAAAGGGACTTAGGTTAAGTAAAACTATTCTAGAAAAGTATGATATCGGGGATACTGTAAATATGAGAATGGAAGAAAACTTCATAATAATAGAACCAATTACAAAACCACGAGCTGATTGGGCAAAATCTTTCAAAGAAATGCGAAAAAATGGACATGATGAATTATTAATTCAAGATATTTTTGAAGAAGAGTCAAAATGGGAATGAAAATTAATCAATATGAAATAGTCCTTGTTAGTTTAGAGCCAACTCTGGGAAGCGAAATAAGTAAAACAAGACCATGTGTGGTGGTATCACCCGATGAAATGAATCACCATTTAAACACAATTGTAATTATTCCAATCACGTCAACGCCTAAGAAATATCCCACAAGGATTAGCATATCACATCTTAATGTGAAGGGAATGGCAGCAGTCGATCAAATAAGAACTATTGATAAACTTAGAATTGTTAAAATCATAGGAAGCCTAGAATTTGAAACAATAGAAAAGATAAAGAAAACAATCGATGAAACATATGTTAAATAAAAATACTAGTGAGAATCGAGCAGACGGCCGCGCCAGTCGAGACTGATGGGGAGTGTCTCTCAATTTAGATAACAGTAGAATGCTAATCGCCACAAGCCGTTGCTTGTATATCTTTTTTCTACAAAATGTGTATCGATATTGAAATTTGAAGAAGTCATTCACTTTTTTATAATTTTTGTTGTTACCTTACTTAAAACAATCTAAAACATGGCAGGATCAGAACTTAAATATCGTGTAAAAAATCGGTTAGATACAATAACCGATGAATATTTACTTGAAGAAATTCTAAATCTGATTGACTTTGGATCAGACAAGGAAGAAATTTATATCATTCCATCTGAACATGAATTGGAACTTGAAAAAAGTTTAGAACAAATGCGAAATGGGAACACTATAACAAATGAAGAAGTAGATGAAAAAGTCAAAAAATGGCTCTCAGAGTAATATGGACAAAGAATTCCCAAGAACATTTAGAAGTTATTCTTACCTATTGGGAGCGAAGAAACAGAAGTAAGACATATCCAAAAAACGCTATAAACTCTTTCAAAATGGAATAGATGTTTTAACGAGATATCCTGAAACGGGTAGTAAAACAAACAATTTACAAATAAGAAAAAAGACAATAAGAGATTACTTTGTGTATTACAGTTTTGACGACATAAATTTAATTGTTTTAGGCATAGTTGATATGAGAAGAAATCCTAAATTATTACAGAAATTTGAAGAATAGAAAAACACTATGCCATAACAGATGCTTCGACGACAGGTTTGGCTATCGCCAAAAACGTCGCAAAGCACAACCGATTGCAGGATATTTGTCATTCAACGCTCATACACTTGCCATCACGTAGGATTAAAGGGAAAAACACCAAAATATAGACTAATGCAGGTTAAAACATGTAGATATGCCTAAAAAGTCTTTACATTCGTTGTGAATAGCATAAAAATTACTTTAATAAGACATCATTCGCCTATGTACTTTCAAACATTATTTCGATCTAGTATTTTACTATTTTTATTAGGATATATAAATGCGGAATTAAGTGCGCAAAAATGGGAAAACATGGTCGGTAACTACTTCCATCATTTCCCGCGCTTCAAAATTCTTGAAGCGTGACCAACGCAAGTCAGCATATGCCCGCCCACGCTCGTCCTTGCCATCGGGGAAAATGCGCCGTTCAATGGCAATTCCCAAAGTTTCCGCCTTGCGTTCTTCGAG
>JANMMV010000395.1:0-5632 GCA_031373565.1 Saprospiraceae bacterium | reverse complement strand
GATGAGATACCTTTTCTCAACCTAGCTGGACCTTTAACGGGTTTAATCATTCAGCCCATCATCGGCGTATTGAGTGACAAAACATGGAGCTCTTCTTCTGGTCGACGTAAGCCGTACTTCCTCATAGGTGCTATGATGTGTAGTTTAGCTTTATTCTTATTTCCTTTTAGTAGTACCTTATGGATGGCCGCAGGTCTCTTGTGGATACTTGACGTAGGCAATAATACAGCTATGGAACCATACAGAGCCTTCGTTGCAGACAAATTAGATAGCAGTCAACAGCCGACAGGATTTCAAGCGCAAAGTTTCTTCACGGGTTTTGGACAGACATTGGCAAATGTATCATTGTTTATTTTCCCCATGATCATCATAGGAGATACTGGTAAGATTCCTAACTGGGTTTTTGGGTCTTTTTTCCTAGGAGCCGTCTGTTCTATTTTGTCGATATGGTATAGCATGCGTACGACACCGGAGATTACACCTTCGGACGAAGAAATCGCGATGATCAACAAGTACAATGAAGGCAAACCTAATAAACTAGTTCAATTTCTGGGTTATATCTTAGCGATTTCCATTGTTCCTTTTTTGGTCTATTTGTTGTTGGGTTTATTCATATCTCCACAGATCGTTAATCTTTTGCTTTTGCCCTTGTTTTTGGGCTGGGTATTTCTATTAGAGAATCTACTGGAACGGTTTAAGCATATAGGCTGGGTAAATGCAATTCACTCATTGATTTCACCGTTGATTGAGATTGTAGAAGCGATCAAGACCATGCCAAAAGTAATGTGGCAGCTTGCTTTAGTGTATTTATTTCAATGGTATGGACTGTTTTGTTACTGGCAAAATAGCTCCAAGAGCGTCGCATTATCCGTTTGGGGAGCGACGCCGGACTCAAACAAAGAACTGTATAAAGAAGCTGTATCTTGGACAGGTTTGGTAAATGGTTATTACAATGTAGTCACGTTTTTAGTAGCATTTTTACTAGTTTATTATGTCAAGCGATTCAATGCGCGTGTCGTACATTTTGTATGTTTGGTATTGGCGGGTGTAGGATTCTTGTTTTTTCCTTTTATTGCCAACAAGTACTTATTATTTCCAGCGATCACTGGATTCGGTATTGGATGGGCAAGTATGATGGGTATTCCTTACCTACTAGTTGTTCACAAAATCCCCAAGGAAAAATATGGTGTCTACATGGGTATCATCAATATGATGATCGTCATACCGATGTTTATCCAAACGATTACCTTTGGTAGCATACTCAAAAATGTATTGAACAACGATCCTAGAAATGCGATCTTTTTTGCTGGTTGCTTATTACTAATAGCGGCATTATGTACGCTGTTTATCAAGACCGATGAGCCAAAATTGAGGGTAGCGGGTTCTTAGATGCCAAATTGACTTATTTATAAATCCCTGATCATCCAGATGTTGCAAGTGGTGTGGCCAGATTCACCCATGGGATGATCTAGGTGTGTAAATCCTAATTGCTCATAGATGGATACCGCTTTGGCATAGTGCGGAAGACTCTCGATGTACATCCGTTTGAAACCTAACTCTACTGCTGAACGCATTGAGTACTCGAGAAGCTTCTTACCGATTCCGTGTCCTCGCGCGTCGGCGTCAAGATAAAATTTGACAAGCTCTACTGTATCATCGCCTAGACCAGGTGTAGGGTAAACACCGCAGCATCCCATAATTTGATCATCTATCAGTGCAACCCATAATACCGATCTTTCTTCTCTAAACAGATTGTAAAGATCATCGGTCGTAGGATCTGAAAAAACGGTTCCGTGTTGCGGCGCACCATGCTCGATGAATACTTGTCTTATGACTTTAGCTAGCTCGGTATTATCTTCGGGATTGATAGGTCTTATTACTACGTTTGGTGACATATGTTGAGTTTGTGATAATGCCCAAAGATACATTGTCAATCGCTAAAACTTAAATTTATACATAATAGATGTAAAATGGGCCATCAACATTGATGACAATAGATCTTCATATTGACCGATGTTTAGAAAGGAATTTGCGTTCATCATTGGTATTCGATCCGATTGCTAATTTTAAATAATACAGTGGTGCTCTGGTCTAAAATTACATCGGTGCTGAGTTGAAAGGATCACTCAAAGTGAGTCCATCTTGCTGGAAGTGCGAGCGCAGGTCGGTTGATGTGGATAATATTTTTGAGTAAGATGGTAGGATCATCCGACTGTAAGCCAAGGTCGGCATGAAAACGAGTACACTTGGTCTTCGCAATTTTGAAGAAGGATATAAAGTATCGAAAGTCTTCAGAACATCACCAAGCATTCTTCAACGCAGCGATACCTTAACTAATATAGCACTTTATTGGTCGTATGCGGAGGTATGGTTTTGGCGCTAGATTAATTAGAAATATTTCTGTTATGACATCAAAAAGATCTTCAATATTAGAGTAATATATTCTATATTTGGGCATTATTTCGCCGGTTAATTTGCGTTGTTATGCTTAATCAAGGAATTTATGATGTTTTTTGCCTGTTTTAGGGTCACAATTCCAGCGTTAGGCTTGTTTAATTATTATTAATTTTAATGAACCAACCATGACAAAATATCTCTTGATCATTCAAACCATTATTTTCTCAATTCCTGCTGTCTCGATGTTTGGCCAAAATGGAACTGTCGTATGTGGAAACGTGTCGACTGATGGAGTAAGCGAGATAACCTTTTCTGTTGGACAGATAGATTTTGAATCGATTTCTGATCAGGATTTTACTATAAGCCAAGGTCTTCAGCAGCCGTTTGAAATATCTGACATTGTCTCAATCAATGAAGTAATCCTAGATATTGAATTGGCCATTTTCCCAAATCCAACGTACAATGTTATCAATATTATAAATTTATCTAATACCGAAAGATTCCTTTTAGTTGAAATGTTCGACCTAGCAGGAAGTAAAATTATCTCTGAGAGATGGTCAGAGAGATCTATAACATTACAAATAGATAGTTATCCAGCAGGTATGTATGTATTAAAAATTTCTGACGAAAACCAAATATCAAAATCATATAAAATCTCCAAAAAATGAAAAAGTCAATTATCTTAATTCTAGTCTTTTTTGCGTTTAACGTAATCCATTCTCAAGCGCCAGCGAAAATATCATTTCAAGCCGTGGTTCGCACTGCTGTTAATGTATTAGTTGTTAATAAGCCGATAGGTGTACGTGTTAGTATTGTTAAAGTACAGGGTGGTGCACCCTTATATGTTGAAACATTTAACCCTAATCCTCGTACAAATTCAAATGGATTGTTGACTCTGTTAATTGGAGGAGGAACGCCTGTACTAGGGACATTTAGTAGCATAAATTGGGCAACAAATGAATTGAGTTTAAAGACGGAATTTGATGTTAATGGAGGTACAAATTATTCTCTTGTAACAACTACTCAATTGTGGAGTGTACCTTATGCATTAAGCGCAAAAACTGTAGAAAACCTTCCATCAATTAAACTTGATCAGCTTTCTGACGTGAATCTCGGGACGACTGTAACCAATGGAGCAGTTCTGAAATTCAACGGTACAGAATGGATTGCCGGTACTGATATCTCATCAGGGGGAACAGGTGATAACTGGGGTACTCAAAATGTGATAGCAAGTGCACCAATAAGCGGAAATGGTCTTTCTAGTTCACCGCTTAAGATAAATGATGGTGGAATCACGTCTTCGCACATAAAAAATGGAGAAATAGGACTCCTCGATCTCAATACACAAAATGTACCTCCAAATTCGGTTATGAAGTTCATCCAAGGCCAGTTAGGCTCAAGCTGGACCTATGCGCCTTCTAAAGATATCACAGCGGGAGCAGGCTTGAATATCATAGCTAACAGTGTTACAGACGCTATAGCGATAGGAGTGGCCAACAACGGAATAAGTACTGAACTAATTAAAGACGGAACTATTGGTTTGGCTGATTTAAGTACGCAAGGAGTACCCTTAAATTCAGTGATTAAGCTAGTTGGGGGACAACTCGGTTCATCATGGCAATATACCCCAGCTAGAGTAATAACTGCTGGAACAGGTATTAGTATCCTAGGAAATTCAACCAATGATGACATAGTGATTTCTTCAACAGGCACTGTAACAAGTGTAGGTTCAAATGACCCAAATTTTTTAACAAAATGGTCATCTGCTAATACGATTACTAAATCAGGTATTTTTGAGGAAGGAGGAAAAGTGGGTATCGGTGTAGCTCCACCATCTGCAAAACTTGATGTAAATGGAGATCTAAAATCATTTAGTAATACTAACAACAAGATAGCCTTTACAGCCACTCATGCTGGATCAGGGGCTAATAAAGGTACTGCCATCAAAGCTACTTCTGAAAATATAGCTGTACATGGTTTTGTTACAAATTCTACAGTTTCTGTAAGAAGTGGCATTGGTGTACTAGGCGACACAGATGCGGGAACAGGTGTAGAAGGGATTGCAGCTCAAGGAGATGGTATGAAAGCTACTTCTTTGCTTGGTAATGGTATTTTAGCGACTACTTCAAACTCAAATAATGCAACCGCCGCAGTTAAGGCATTAAATAGCGCTACTGATGGATTTGCCGTTTTTGGGGAAACTTCAGGTGCCAATTCGGTAAGTCTTTTTGGAAATAATACTAATGGCACATCAGTTTATGGCAAAGCTACTACAGGCGAAGGCATATTCGGAGACAATGGTGATTCTAATACCTCTGGGTTTGCAGGCTTTTTTAGAGGGCGAGTTCAGATGACCAAAGGGTTGACGGTTGTTGGTAATATTGCTAAAGGAAGCAGCACGTTCAAGATAGATCACCCGCTAGATCCAGAAAACAAATACCTCATCCACTCAGTAGTCGAATCACCTGACATGATGAATATATATAATGGAACTGTCATTTTAGACAATAATGGTGAAGCGGTAGTTGAACTACCTAACTATTTTAGTTCTCTAAATAAAGATTTTAGATACTCTCTGACTCCTATTGGATCGTTTGCACCAGTATTTATAAAAGAAGAAATTAGCGACAATCATTTTGTTATTGGCGGTGGTAAGTCTGGTCAAAAGATTTCTTGGCAAATCACAGGAGTGAGAAACGATAAATTTGCTGAAAAATACCGCATTGTGCCTGAAGAAATTAAAGATTCAACTGAAAAAGGTTTGTACCTCCACCCTGAGTTATATAATCTTGATTCTTCGCGTGCTATCTATAAGAATGTAATCTCTAAAATCGATTAAAGTTGAGACTTTAACGGAATTAGAACAAAATCTATTTGTTACCTGATGGAAGGGATACCTTCCATTACAAGAGTTTTGATTTAGTGATATGACTGCACTCAAAACCTAAATTTATGGCATTAGAGTTATACTACATATTAGATTATGGTCATCATTTGACAGGTGTCAAATTATGGATAATAACAATGTTCTTCTGTATGCGTGAATCTTTTCTTAGGTTCCTTCAACCAGCTTAAAGCCTACGCCGTGGATGTTATCTAGCTTGATTTTAGGGTCTTCTACTAGGTACTTGCGCAATCTACTGATAAATACATCCATGCTACGACCTAAGAAATAGTCATCTTCGCCCCACAGTTTTTCGAGAATGAGTGAACGCTTGACGACATTGTTTTTGTG
>JANMMV010000379.1:0-5751 GCA_031373565.1 Saprospiraceae bacterium | reverse complement strand
CCTGTTTTGCTATAGAGTATATGAAGATCGTACATATTGGGGATTATACTGCATCTAGGCGTTTCGTAGTTTATGACAAAATAAATTTCTTAGTATTTCAGTATTATAGCACCTATTCGTCCTGCTCAAGCAGCATAGTCGCCTATGTCTTCGTTAAGCTTAAAAATGACTTGAAATGCAACTTAGAATTTTGTTCCTTCGTATTTCGATACTATTAGCAGTCTTCGTGTTTTTTTCTTGTTCGAAAGCAGAAAACGCCGATGCAAACCAGTATGGAAAAGAAATATTTGGAAAATGGAACTTAGTGTTTTCTTCTGGGGGGAGAGTGCTACCTATTGAATATTTGAAAGGAGAACGAGTGTGGATTTTTGATGATACACAAGTGCAAAAACTCAATGAGCAAACCAATGATATCGAACTAGTTCCTTATACCATAAAAGATACTATAGGAGAAAGCCAATTGATATTGAATGGGCATTATTTTGGTAATATCACACTTATATCTGAAGATAGTTTAGTTATTAATTCCGAAATTCATATTGGTTGTGGTGGTGGTAAAGTATTCATAAGGTAATTCAGCATTCTCAGAAATCCCCCATCACTTGTCTCGCCTTGCGGTATCCCCATCAAAAACATGGATTTGTACATCATAAAATCTTTCACATGATGTAATTTACATTTTCTTATCTTTGCTATCCAAACATTAATATCAACCTATGGCAGACAATAAGATCATCTTCTCGATGGAAGGCGTCACGAAGACCTTCCCACCACAGAAAACGGTACTCAAAAACATATGGCTATCCTTCTACTATGGCGCCAAGATCGGTGTACTCGGTCTCAACGGATCTGGTAAGTCCAGCTTGCTCAAGATCATCGCGGGGCTCGATACCAATTTTCAGGGTAAGGTTACCTTTGACAAGGATTATAAGATCGGCTATCTCGAGCAAGAACCAAATCTCGATGACTCAAAAACCGTTCGTGAGATCGTCGGGGAAGGCGTTCAGCATATCATGGATACCATCAAGGCGTACGAAGATGTCAACAATAGACTCTGCGAACCGATGGATGATGACGAGATGATGAAAGCCATTGATCTTCAGGGTGAACTTATGGAGAAGATGGAACATTATGACGCTTGGAATATTGACCATAAACTTGAGACAGCGATGGAATCTCTCCGTTGCCCCGAAGGCGAGATGCAGATAAGCGTTTGTTCTGGTGGGGAGAAGAGAAGAGTAGCCTTATGCAGATTATTGCTTTCGCAGCCTGATATCTTGCTCCTCGATGAGCCTACAAATCACCTTGATGCGGAGTCTGTGCATTGGCTCGAGCAATATCTCAAGAACTTCCCGGGAACTGTCATCGCTGTGACGCACGATCGATATTTCTTAGATAATGTGGCAGGCTGGATATTAGAACTCGATAGGGGAGAAGGCATTCCTTGGGAAGGCAACTATTCATCTTGGCTAGAGCAAAAATCTAATCGCATGGCGATGGAAGAAAAAACAGAATCCAAGCGTCGCAAAACCCTCGAGCGCGAGCTTGAATGGGTGCGCATGGGAGTCAAAGGCCGCCAGTCCAAAGGAAAAGCCCGTCTTGGAGCTTATGACAAACTCCAAAACGAAGAAGCAAAAGAAAAAGAAGCCAAACTGGAGCTCTTCATACCACCGGGTGATCGTCTCGGGGA
This sequence comes from Saprospiraceae bacterium, assembly GCA_031373565.1. Classification (GTDB taxonomy): domain Bacteria; phylum Bacteroidota; class Bacteroidia; order Chitinophagales; family Saprospiraceae; genus OLB9. The sequence goes on along the minus strand of JANMMV010000379.1, from coordinate 4,061 downwards.
CAAGGTCATCGAAATCAATGGCGTATCCAAAGCCTATGGCAAGCGAATCTTAATTGATAATTTTAGCGTTTCTATCCCTAGAAATGCGATCGTAGGCATCATCGGACCCAATGGTGTCGGTAAGTCTACGCTTTTCCGTATGATCATGGGAAGCGAAAAACCAGATAGCGGTGATATCTCGATAGGAGATACGGTACACCTTAGTTACGTCGATCAGTCGCATGCCGATCTCAAACCCGATCTTTCCGTCATGGAAGCGGTAGGTCAAGGCTTAGAACTCATCATGGTCGGCAAAACCCAAGTAAATGTGCGTGCCTACCTAAGCAAATTCAATATTTCTGGGGCAGATCAGCAGAAGAAGGTGGGTGTTCTATCAGGTGGTGAGCGCAATCGAGTCCATCTAGCCATGACACTCAAAGAAGGTGGTAATGTACTCCTGCTCGATGAGCCTACCAACGACATCGACATCAATACACTCCGTTCTCTCGAAGAAGCGATCGAAAATTTCGCAGGGTGTGTTCTCGTGATCTCGCATGATCGTTGGTTTATCGATAGGCTTGCGACACATATTCTCGCTTTTGAAGATGACTCTCAAGTAGTCTTCTTTGAAGGTAACTTTACCGATTACGAAGCCGCCAAGATCGAGCGTCTCGGCAATGTATCGCCTAGAAGACCGAGATTCAAGAGTTTGTTGTAGGGAAAAAATGTTACAGTAAAAGATTATTTTGTATATTTGTAATGTATTTTAGACCTAACTTAAATTGTTGATAATGAGCAATACTCCTGCTGAGGTAACAATAGACGATAAGAAGTACGTAATAATTTCCAAGGAAAGTTATGAGAGATTAACGAAAGATCAAGTTTATCAAAAATATAGTGGAGATTTTTTGACGCTTGAAGAAGCTAAAGCTCGTACCTTAGAACGAATTGGGAAATGGGCAAAATCCAAATAAAATTTACAAGTCAATTTGCAGATGATGTAGCTGATCTAGCTTATTTTATTGAGAGTAAAGGGCTTTTTGAAACTGCCGAAATTTATGCATATAAACTGTATAGTTTTATTGATAGATTGAACTTTGAAATAGTCGATTACGCGTATTGCTCAGATATCGACCGCAGAGCTGCTGGTTTGAGGTGCCTTATTTACAGAAAGAAATACACAATTGTTTTCTATCAGTTTCAGGATGAAGTGATCTTTACAGAGTTTATTCCTTCTAAATTGATAAAATGATGGTGGGTAACTTTACCGATTACAAAGCTTCCATAATTGAGCGTCTCAGTAACGGAGCGCCTAGAAGACCGAGATTTAAGTGTATGTTTGGAAAAAATTGGTATTATGATAAAAAAACAAGAGCTTGCTCTGAAGCGATCTGAGACATTTAAAGCAGATCTTATAAATGAACTTTTTCAGAAGCCATCTGAGACATTTACTGAACATCTGAATTTAGCTGATAATGAAAGGATCATCTTTTCTGGTAGGTTTGGTATAGGGAAAACAACATTTATTAATCATTATTTTGAAAAGAATATTGATAAATATAATGTAATACATCTATATCCTGTTAATTATTCTGTCTTACAGAATGAGGATATTTTTACCTATTTAAAATATGATATTTTAATAGATCTAATTATAGATAAGGATGTTACTTTAAAATCAGCTACTAAATATGGTATCAAAGATACATTACCCTTTTTTATAACATACAAGTGGTATTCTATATTAACTCTTTTGCCGTTAGTATCTGAAAAGCTTGGAGGCAGGAATGTTTATGAACTAATGAAAGGTTTGGGAACTTTGAAGCATGAATTTGATATTTTTCGTAAAGGGAAAGACGCAGAAGCCGAACTTGCAGATCCATTTTTTCAATTAATGCATAAGACTGAAGGGAGTTTATATGAAACTAATGATATCACTGATATAATCAAGAATGAACTTGCTAATTTAAAAGGAAGCAAAGAAAATGTATTGATTATAGATGATCTCGATAGAATTGACCCTGCCCATATTTTTAGAATACTCAATGTTTTTTCTGCTCACTTTGACGATCGGAATGTTACACCTGATAATGAAACATCAAATAAATTTGGTTTTGACAAAGTTATCTTGGTATGTGACATTGATAATATTAGAAATATTTATGCAACCATGTACGGTGGAAGTACAGATTTTAATGGATATGTTGATAAGTTTTTTTCTACGGAAATTTATAGATACGATAACAAGGAAAATTTGTATTCAGTGGTTTCCAATGCAATAGATCACATTTTAGTAAGTAGTGGTCAAATTAAATTCGCAGATATGCGCCATAGCTTTACAACCATTTTGAATCAGATATTTATTATATTAATATTACAGAATAAAATTAATTTAAGAACTTTATTTAGATATAGGGGTAAGGATATAAATTTGGAAAATTATCCTGTTCATATTCAAGGTAGACGTGCTGGATTAAATCCAACTTTAATTGCTATAGCGACTTTAATCAAAATATTTGGTGATAAACAAGTTTTTAAACATGTTATTAATGGCTTAGATAGTTTTGTACTAGATGATCCGCATTATTTAATAAATCATTTGGGCGATCTTTTTGTATTATTGAACTATAATTCATTTAAAGAATCAAATGCGACATCAAGAATTAATGTTGATTATAATGGAAATGAGTATTTTGTTAGAGTAGATAGAAATATTAGAGGTTCTATTTCTTCATATTTAGATTTGACGGAAGAAGAAGAAATACCTGATACTTTGTTTTTCGATCTATTTAAAGAAGTTGTTTCAAAGATTGATTAGAAGCAGTAAGTAATCGCTCTCCATAACCTCAGCAAGAAAATAAGCTAGATAATTAAATAATCTGTTCCATCCAATCATCCTATTAATCTGTGATTCTGACAAGAAATTGCCTTTTGTAACAGCATATATAAGGCTTGCGAAAATAACGCATGAAGACAAGCTAGAAACATATATAATCTGTGCCATCCTATCATCCTTATAATCTGTGATTCTGACAAGGAAATGCTTATATGTTTAAGCTTTTTTAGTAGGTTGATGGGTTGGCATTGTGTTTTGGTGATACAATTTTTGACTTTTTACATTTTTGATTATCTTTGCATTACAAAACTTTTTAATCAATTGAACATGTCCAGAATACTAACTTTTATCATCGTTTTATTTACTTCTATCTCTTGTGGAGGTAAAGGAATCAATAAAATTGTGCCCACTAGTAGCGCGGCAGATACAACCGCAGTTAACAAGGAGATCAATACAGGAATGCAAGAAATTTCTGAAATGGGCCTCTTAAAACACGTAGAAGATTCCGGCTATCCTTTCGCTACGCTTACTATTGAATTTCCTGAACGTAATTTTAGTGAATATTTTAACGTTAATATGGAAGAAGTAGAAAATGCTTCGATTGCTGAACTGAATAGTTATATCGACAATTATGTAAAGTTTACTTATACTTCAGAATTAACTTATGCACTACTAGACGTGTTTCATGATAGTAGATCCATTTTCGGTGCGGAAGTAGCACCAGAAGGAGATGGCATTAAAGCAATAGAAGGCATCTTGTATGGAGCTGAGCAAGTAACCAACGGTGATTTACCTGGAGAGGTTAGTGTATTTGCCGATGATGGCGAAAATCATTACTTTCCGTATTTTGTTACCCAGGAAATGGTAGCTGTTAATGAAAAGAGAGTCACTGCCTTTTATGATGTTAGAACGAGCAATACCATAAAGTCTATTAAATTGGTCAAATAGGTCCCAATTATCTTGTTCAATTAAAGCAATTTTTAAGAGATAAATGTAAGGGTTGTCCCGACGTTGTCCCGACCATACTCCGTAGATACTCTGTAGATGCTCCGTAGATACTCCGTAAATACTCCGTAGATAGCTGGGGACTGTGTAGAATTTTGTTCTCAACCTGTCATGAGCACTCCTATGGAATTGAGCTAACTAGGAACGTCATTCCCTTGTATGAAGTATTTATATGCTTCAATTGTAAGCGCCAGCAACCAATCGGCTCATAAGTAAATGAAGCAGAACTAGTTTGTAACCT
>JANMMV010000331.1:0-3677 GCA_031373565.1 Saprospiraceae bacterium | reverse complement strand
TGGCGCGCAGGTTGAAATAAATCCCTTATTCACCATCATTGCCTTGATATTAGGCAATCTCCTTTGGGGTGTACCAGGTATCGTTCTCGCACTTCCAATCACTGCCATTTTCAAAATTATTTGTGACCACATCGAACCTTTGAAGCCATATGGTTTTTTGATCGGTGAAATAAAAGCCAGCAAAAGGAGTAGAAATCAATCAGCAAAACTAAAATGATCAATGAAACAATTTAAAATTAAAGATCTAGGAGTACTCCTAAAAATCACATTCAAAGAGTGGAACGACAAAGACCCCTTCAGGCAAAGCGCTATCATAGCGTATTATTCCATTTTTAGTATACCAGGGCTGTTAGTCTTTATTGTGGCCATTGCGGGATATTTTTTTGGCAACGAAACAGTAAGTCAAAATATCATAGCCCAGATTTCTGAAACGATAGGAGCAGAAACTGCGCTGCAAATCCAAGATTTACTGACGAATTCGACTAAAGCTCGATCTACAACATGGGGTTCGGTTTTAGGTATTACCATCTTATTGTTGGGTGCCACTGGTGTCTTTGTCGAGTTGCAAAAAACACTAAATTTAATTTGGAATGTCAAAGTTAAAAGTCATAGTGGTTTCATGGCTATTCTAAAAGCAAGACTCTTTTCATTCGGATTGATATTGGCCATTGCATTTTTATTGACCATTTCATTAGTTATCTCAACCGCATTGGTCGCGATTACTAATTATGTAAAATTTGATAGTACCCCGTTTATCATGACAGTATTTGCAGTACTCAATTTTATTTTTTCCTTAGCAGTGATTTCGATGTTATTTGCCATGATGTTTAAAATTCTGCCCGATGCCAAAATACAATGGAATCATGTTTGGTTAGGATCGCTGGTTACAGGATTGCTATTTACGATAGGTAAGATGAGCCTTGCATACTACTTTGGGAAAGCAGAACCAGCATCCATATATGGAGCTGCAAGCGCAGTCATCCTAATCTTACTGTGGGTCTCGTATTCGTCTATGATTCTTTTCTTTGGCGCCGAATTCACTGCGGCGTATGCTAGAAAGTACTCGGGTGTGGTCCCCCCAACTGAAATTGCTAAAGTTGAAATCCCAACAGCAACTGAGAAAACGATGTGAATTGATTCGCTATATTCTTGGATAACAAAAGGAAATATCTAATCTTCTTTTTTGCTTTTCTTTAGTTCTTTTTCACGCAACTTTTTATTCTTGGCTGCAATCTTTCTTTCTCTTTCTATGTCATCTTTTCTTTTATCATCCTGAACATCTTGCTTTTTTTGAGCTTCTCTTTCTTTCTTTTTGTAATAGCCTCTGAGCAAAATATTGCTTTTTGCTGCTTCCATATTTTCATTTAGACCCGCAGAACTGCTCTTCAGGTTCTTCATCGTTTGGTTTATATCTTCAGCCATTGCTTCATCCTGGATAAGTCTACCCAAGGTGCCGTTACCTTTATTGATTTTAACTAATATTTCTGCCAATTGATCAGTTATGATTTCTGTATTAGAAGCAGACACATCAAGACTTGCCAGGATGGCGTCTGTTTCTATCGGTTCGAAGGATGTTAATGCAATACCATCTTTTGCAAATGGCGCAGTCGCACTCCCCTGATGTATCACCAATATTCTGTCGCCCATCAATCCTTCTGAACTAATAGCTACTCGACAATCATTTTTAATGTAACCATCATATTGTTTGTTGATCAACATATCGACAGATATCGTGGAATCGTTTATGATTTTTAGGGTGGATACTGTGCCCACATTTATTCCACAATACCGTACATTATTGCCAACCTGCAGGCCACTAACATTGTAAAATGTAGTAGAAAGCTTGTAAACAGGCCTGAAAAGATTTTTTTGCCTTCCGATTACGAAAATGGCCAAAATAAAAAGCAAGATACCTACCAAAACGAAAAGCCCCAATCTAAATTTAAAAATATTTGATTCAGTATTCATTATATTAATTTGAGTATTATTTTACAAGTTTTCTGACGCTGCCAGAACCGAAAAGCAATTTTTATTCATAGTTGATTCACTTATTTCAATACATTATAGCTAATATCTTTCAAGGTGAAGGTTGCATACGTAAAATCACCATCGGAGTACGTATAAATGGTCTCAGCATAACTGGCTAATCTATGTCCATTTATGTCTTTATAATCTCGCAAAGGGGTACTCCATTTCATTTTTGCCACGGTACCGTCTGCTTCAATGGCAGATCTGTCTTCTGAAACAAAATTGACCAATTCTCCTTTTTCATTAAAATAAAGCCAAGCTGATATCTTAAGGTCATCGTTCGTAAATGACGCTTTGACTTTATTTTGATCGACTTCTAACCACTCTATTCGATCATCAATCAATGTGGCCGGAGCCATGACACACATATCATTAAAAAAGGTAACTGTTTCGGAAGTATCCATCACAGCACCTGACTGGTACTCCACTTTAAACATCGACAAGAGTCTAATATCCATAAATGCAATACCATTTTTAAAACAGTGAAAGCCTGCTACGGGTAAATAATTCATAGTCGCATTTAAGAAAAATAATCTTGTCGGTATTTTGATAAAATTATATTGCTCAGAAACGAGCGGCATCCAAACGTCTTTCTCGCGACTTCTGATTTTTCCTGAAAAACGCACTCTAAAATTATTAACGATAGGCTTATTTAGGCTACCAGTATAGCGAATATATTTTTGAATAAGATCTGGCAAAAAGGCTATGTCCGCATCAGTTAGGTTTGCATGGGGCATATTCTTGCTTTCTTCCAACCCTATTTTTACTTCATTTTTATAATTTCTTTTGAAAGCTACCTGAAAAAAACCAAAGATAGCAACGACTAAAATAAGCACATTAACAATGGTGCCAAATTTTGCATCTTGCCAATGAGTGATAATTAATATCTGTGAAAAAATGACAGCAATAACAGCTATATAAGGCCAAAAATCTTTTTTCAATAAGTAAAGAACAAGGCTTAATATAATGAATACCGCTGTTGCAAACCAAATAATCCCTTCTGTCTTAGAAATATCTTTGGTCAATTGCATAAAATTTCCATAATCAAATGCTTGCGCATAACCCATAAAATGGATAAGGCCATGGAAGAATGCGATCAAGACAAATATTATTTTTAACATGGGTTATTTGTTTTATTCTGTAAGCTTATGAAATTCAAATCCAACATTGATGTTACTTTACAAAAGGTCGGTATAACCGATTACGCTATATTAAAAACATCCCTAGTCCATAATCGCGCTGTTGCAGTGATAAACAACTGAACGCTCTTTGGGCATTTTCATTGTTTATCACTACTGTGGCGGGACACTGCGCTAGGGACTTGCGGTAGATGAGCCATATTTTTGCGCATTTATTCTTTGTCACACTTAATACCTGCACATCGGTTTTGCTAGAGATATTTGACTATTCCGCAAAAATCGGAAAGCTTACTCCAGCATTAATGGTAAACGCGGTATTATGGTCAGTTATAGCTTCTGATTTTGCGATATCAGTAAAACTAGCACTGTAGCCAAGGTCAAGATTGAACCACGTCCTAGATTGAATTAAATAATTTAACCCCAAACCAATTTGACCACCTATATCATGCTTGTTGAGTACTTCGCTCAAATCTGTACTATTGCCATTCTCATCTCTTGTATTAATTAAGT
>JANMMV010000277.1:0-2737 GCA_031373565.1 Saprospiraceae bacterium | reverse complement strand
ATACATCTTTGTCAATACTCGGTATAGAATGGACATCTTACTGTGAAGGGCAGTGTACTTTTCATTTGACTCTGTCAGACGAGCAGCTTTACGGCTAGCCAATAGCATTGCACTTTCATTGTTTTGCTCCTTTGCTTTTTTGGCGATCAGCATATTGTTGCTAATCTCTTTGTTGTTCTCTTCAACGATCGTCACGAGTTTTCGCATTTGACCTTTGAGTCCACCGATTTGTGTTCCCATTTTGGTAAGATTATCTTGAAGGTCTGAGATATAATTTTTGAGGATGCCGATCGGATCGATCGTTACAAAAATACCTGTGATCCATCTCATAATACTTTTATAACCATAGGAAACCAAAGTACGCCACTTTGGGTCTAACACCATATAAATGATAAGACCAAGGACGGCCATCAATGCAACTATACCGATGGTGTTCGTCAGCATACCCAAAATAACAGCACTAAATTTAAATAATAAATATCCAATTGCTCCTATAATCCCTATCATAAAGAACATTCCTGTCTTACCTTCGGGCTTCTCCCAAAATGTTTTTGTTTTGATTTCTGTATTCGGAAAACCTGCCATAATTCTATTGATTTAACTTGTGTTTTGAATGGTTAAAGTTACAAAAAATTGTTCTAATGTAACAAAATTTTATTTTAATGATGTTTTTAATCTTTGTATAATTTGTTCTCGCTTACGACAAAGTAACGCACCGTGACCCTTAAGTGAAAGCACATTTGTCTCTGGCACTCAGCGTTTTACCTCCAATTGTGAAAATTGATAACGGAGCTGAAACTCCGTTTAGTAAGACAACTAGCTTCTCGTTTTCTTCCTAGTCATCTCGTGCTTAGGAATACGACGAACATGATTACCTATATGATTTTTTCATACAAATTTCCGTCTTCCTCAATTTCACCGTAGATATGATCAAAAGTAATCTTGAACTGATCCCGAGTTTCATTTATTTTTTCTAAGGAGCCCACGGAAGATTCTTCAAGTTTAGCTACTTCTTGTTTTATGATTTCTTGCTCCCTATTGAGCTGCTCCATCTTTCGAATATTCTCTTGATATCGTTCGTTGAGTCGGTTGATTTCTAATGTTTTAGCATCTACATTGTTTGCAATTTGGTTCTTGAGTGCCACAGCAAACTGTTCCCTCTCACGCGCCAATATATTTTTATAATGTTGGACAGAAGTCATCAACTTGTCTTTGGTAATACCCATGGTAGAAGCAGTTACAAAAGCACTTTTTGCGGCTGTTGCTTCATCCATTCCCATCTGCAATAAGTTTTTATAGGATTGCTTGAACTTGATGTAGTCAAAATCCTTTTCTTGTCCGTCTTTCAGAGCAGTTAAAAGTTTTAGTACTACTTTATCATTATTTTCGGGAGTCTGTTGAAAAAGATCTTTTAAATTGATTGTCATGAATACATTATAATTTATGAACACAAAAGTAAATCTTCGCGGTTACCTTATCCATTTATTTCGATCAATAAGGCTTTTCGAGCGACGTACTCAATGCGAGAATGCGTGAATGCGAGAATGCAACAATCCAACCAACTAATCATTCAAGCATTTCTTATTCGGATCTATCGGGGATGTAGTTAAAATGGGTCTCACTGTAATGTTCTATCATAGCTGCATGTGAAGGATTATTACTATCGAATACTTGATCGTAGGCTCCTATCTTATCACGCTGCCGAAGCGCTTCGAATAAGGTAACAGCACAAGCAACCGAAATATTGAGGCTCTGTGTCATCCCGTGCTGCGGTATAATAAAGTTCCCATCCAAATATGGCATGGCTTCCTCAGAAATACCGTCTTTTTCATTACCAAATACCAAAGCCACATCTTCTGCTAGGTTTAGTTCATAAAGCGAAACCGAATGTTGGTCTAGCTTGGTACCATAAATATGCGAATACTACTTTCGAACATCTGTAAAACATGCTTCCAAGGTAGTATGAAAATGTACTTTAATCCATTTCTTTGCTCCAGAAGAACTATTGTTGCCGATGTACTGTCGAATACTATTTTTATGATCGCCAGTATACACGACGTATACTTCAGCAATGCCGATCGCATCACAAGAACGCATGACTGCACCTATGTTATGAGGATCATCGACATTTTCAAGAACAACCGTAATATTTGATTGACGTTTGGCGGCGACTTCTTCAAATCGCTTCATGCGCTCAGGCGAGATGGCTTTCGACATAGCATTAATTATGGTCTAACAACAAATTTTGAGTCTTTAAACTCAATAATATCGAGGTGTTTGTTTTCAAAAAAATCAAACTGTTCAGGATCACTATTACCGCCTGAATCCTCAGCCTTCGCTTTTTCAAGCTGGAATGTACTCTGTACAAAGCTAGCTGGTTCGCCCACTATTTCATATTGAAACTTTCGTCCATACTTCCACAAATTACGCCCCATATAAAGCATCATATCATAACCTTTGATCGCATCATCAGTCGGTATCTCACCATATCGATCAAAATAATCACGCCTAAAATCTTTGATATCTTGATATGTTTCGTCAACAAAATCTGACAGAACGATGCGCATACTAAGGGCGTGGTAGAGCTCAAAATCAATTTTATCTGACTCGTACATCAACGGCATGCCATAAACGACTATTTTTTTACCACCTTTTTCGGAAAGCAATCTTCGCAAAGCGTTACTCAAAAAAGTCTCGTCGGTCGTACTATAATTGGGAAATATCATCGCCTTTTGTG
>JANMMV010000276.1:0-2090 GCA_031373565.1 Saprospiraceae bacterium | reverse complement strand
CACAAAAGGGTCTCTTGAGAGACCCTTTTGCTGTATTATATTAGAAGTTTAGAAATACTACTTCTTCCAAGGAAGGTTGTTTGCTGCTTTGCCTATTTCTGTACCATATCTCAAACCTTCTGAACAATCTATTCTATAGTGAACACCTAGAGGTACTCTCGACCAAGCATTCTCTTGCGCCATTTCGTAGATAGACTCAAAATGTCTTGGTCTTCCTTCAAATTCGGTTCTGTCTTTATGACAAAAATCTGTCATACCATAATTTGCTCCAAACTCACTCTCCAACACTGCTGCTGCCGAGCCACCAAAAGTTGAATGACCAGAAGGATATGCTGGGAAAGATGGTGAAATACCATCTGTCTGACTACCAGAAGGATCAAAAAGCATTGGTTCAAAGTTATTATCAATAACACGTTTTATGTAAGATTCTGGACGCTCAAGATTGTAATAATACTTAGAATTCCAAGCGCCAATACCTGTATCATGTGTAGCTACGCCTAATTTTGCATTAGTGATCATTGCTTTTTCAAGATTTACTTTTTCTAGATCGTATATTTGATCAGCCACTGCAAAAAATCTAATTGGTGGAGAGAATGTAAGACCTAATAAATCATCACTCCAAAACTCACCTACCCATTCAGAAAGATATCGAATTTCTGTCTTTTGCTGTATCATTACTTCAAGCGCTTGATTGTGGATCCCTGTACCTTCCTCTTCACTAAATTTACCAATGTAATCTTCGTATGGTCGGCAAATCTTCAACCCATCACTGATAGCCAAAGTTCGACCATTTCCCCATAATGGAAACATAGGAGCACCTGGACCTGGATCTGTGGCAACCCATCTACCTGGATTAGTTCGAGTTTGCCAATCGTAAACATCTCTTCTAAAAGGATCTTTATATTGATCAAAAGTCGCAGCATCCGTTTTCCACCAATCCCATACTGCGAGAGCTACTGCTTCACCATGGTTTCTTGATCTTAGTATCACTTCGTCAGATACTTCAGTTTTATATTGAGCTTCATTACTTTCGAATAATGGTCTGATTTTATCAACATTAGCATTAAATGAAACCTGAATATTTCCAGATGGAGCTGATAATTTTGGAAACATTCTAGTATAGAACACTTCGTTAACTTTATTGATTACAGTAGGCCAGTGGTATTCTTGTGATGCTTGAATACTAGGAATTTTCAATCCATTGTATCTACCAGCAATACTTTGATAATCTGGCATACCAGGTACTACTGCTTCATAAGCTGCTAAGTTAATAAAACCGACAGCTGCAGAGATAGGTCCTGGTCTGTAACCAGCTGCATATCTTTCTATTTGCAATAATAACTCATTCCACTGCCAGATAACTTTATGATCATATTCGGCAACTGATTTGAATGCGCCATCATCGGATGTGCTTATATCTTTTTTACAAGAGGTTGCGAAAGCAGCTATGCACACTACCGCAATAAGAATTTTTTTGATTTGACTCATGGGTTATGAATTATAATGTTTTGAAAATGCAATAATTGACGGCAAAGATAGTAAGGGTTTCAATTTATAAAAAACTTTATTTGTAAAAAATTTATCATTAACATCATATTTAAATTGATGATTTCATAACCATCTGATATATAAAGGCAAAACACATTACTATTATTTCCATATTTAAGAAAAAAAAACGAAAATAAAAATAAAAGACATATCATTTTTCCAAACGATCGGAAAAATATCCGTCATTTTAGTAAATTTTTGTGATTAAAACCGCTAAAATTATGGACACTTACATTTTAAGTCTTAAAATCAAATGCTGTACATTTTTCCGAACAAGTGGAAATTACTAATTAAAAAATTAATTAAAACTTCCTAGTTGTTAAACGGCTAAAGCAAGCTTGGTTTTGTTAATAGCACTTCCATTTACTAAAATGACTGATGGCTTGCATGTTTTGGTCATTTTGGTGGATTTGGATACAATCGAGGATTTCTCGCCAAAAACAAAATGATCTTTGGGATAGCTTTGTAGGTATTGTTTAGCTTTGTCGACTATAGCCACAAAATTCTAAGAAGTCCCCCATCAAATCGTGCTTAGCATGGGA
>JANMMV010000274.1:0-4813 GCA_031373565.1 Saprospiraceae bacterium | reverse complement strand
AATATGCCACGCCATGGTTGATTCTCTTCTTTATATCTCCAGAAATACTGCTTGTCTAATTTTAATGTTTGTAAACATAAATTGTTAAATTGGGTTTGTGTATTTACTTCTATTTTTGTAAAAGTGGGGTCTAAAGATAATTGGAAACGAAAATTAGTTGTCGCAGCGTTGACAGACAAACAAACATCCTTATAGAAAATTACCTGATTCTGATCTGGGGAGACTTGAATAATCGATTGTTGGCTTATTCCCCACATGTGTGTAAAACATACCACCACGATGATATATCGTCGCAGCACTTTGGTGCTCTCCATTGGTTTGACTATTATAGTTGGTAATCAAGTGATGTACAAAGGGGGGAAATGACATTGCTAATGTAAAGATATAAAACTATCTTTATTGATTAAACTATTATGATCAGAATTTAAAAATTACTTACAACTCGCCTTTTATTCTGCGCCATAAGCTAGAGAAAGCTTCGGACATACTCATTCCTCTAGGACCTCTATTGTCTTGTGCCAACATAAGAAAATTGTCACCATTGTTAGCGATGTCAAACTTAAAGACAAATTCATCAGGCGCTGTTTTGTTGATCTTAAAAGTCCCAAATCTAAGATCATAATATGCCAAGGTGTCAGGTACTCTTTGCTTCATAAAGAAATAGTCTTTACTAAACCACTTAAGTGTTTTTAACGTCTCAGTCTCTTGATATCGACTCATAAGCGCTGGGGCAGTTTTGGCTTGCTTTTTAAGCACGAATTTTTTGTCCTTGTCAAAAAGGGAGTAGGTACCATAATAAAATGCACTATCCGTTTCAGCGATACCAGACCATAATATATTATTGAGTATGGTCGGGGAAGTCATAAAACGACTAGCTTCAATATTATCAGCCACTAATGAGCTCTTGAAAATACTATTAATATATTGCTTATTGCAAATAGTAAATATCATGTAGATACTACTGATGATTAGTCCTGCATTGTTCCATCTTGTCCGCGAGACACTTCCTTTGGTTTTAGTCGAAGCTATGATGAGACATATTAAGAAAGGCAAAGTGTAGGCTGGATCTGCTACTGCTATGTTATCCCAAGATATGCGTTCAGATGAGAATGGTAATAGAAATTGTGTTCCATAAGTTGTAAAACAATCCAATATCGGGTGGGTAAACAGCGACCAAAAAAACATTTTTTGCCATTCGTATACCGAAGCCGAAGGTGACATATAAGTGTGGCGAGTATATCTTCGATAGATAAGATAACCTAAACTACTTAGTAATACAAGTCCTGTGCCTATGCTTCCGATTGAGTACGCCGCTCCATTCAAAATTGTGAATACAACCCCTACAAGCAACAATCCCCAAGTAGCCATACCTATATAGCGGTGATCGCGGAATTGATACATTTTATAGACGCACCAACCCATTAGTATGGCTAAGATTATCTCTGTCAAAAATGAATGGCTTATCCCTCTATGAAAGGCCAACGCATCGATGGGTGACATAAAAGCATTACCAACAATATCTAGATCTGGTATGGTCCCTGCGATCGCTCCCCACACCATAGCTCGATTTCCTATTTTCTTACCAAGTGAAGCTTCTGCTACAGCGGCACCCAAGACAATTTGTGTTAAGGAGTCCATTTACTACGCTTCAATTTTTAGCATTATGATCGTTTTACCAGCGGCTGTTTGTTCTGCCGACTTCTTATTAAAATCTTCAGCCGTAGCCTGCTCTTCACCATCGATAACGACAGCCACTTTAAAACAGTCGCGCTTATCTAATTTAAACTTAGCCACGGTCACAAAATTTATTTCTTTGCTGTGTTTTTGGCACCACTCTAGGAGTCTTGATTTGTGATTATCATCCGTATTTTCTATTTCATTGATGTTGAGATATCTCATCAATATATGCTGAATCACGTATTTCTTTGTTTTTTCATATCCAAATTCTAAGTAAATCGCCCCTACCAGTGCTTCGAGTGCGTTGCCAAGCATCGAACTACTCATTTTGCCCATACTATATTCAGAAAGGATGACATCGAGTCCCATGTTGTCAGCTATCTCATTGAGCGTATGTCGCTTGACAATTTTTGATCTCATTTTGGTGAGAAAGCCTTCGTCTTTGTAAGGATATTTTTTAAAAAGATATTCAGCTACTATGGTAGAGAGTATGGCGTCTCCCAGATATTCTAACCTTTCATTGGTAGGCATGCCAGGCGTCTCATTAGTCATAGACTTATGATAAAACGCTGTTTTAAATAACCCTAGCCTTGCCGGGGTAAAACCTATAATAGGCTTCAGTCTTTGGGCAAGCAATTTATCTTCCGAAAGATATAGATTGTATAATCTTCTTAAGATGCTCACGCTTTATCCTTCATACTTACGAATGATGACCGATGCATTGTGCCCTCCGAAACCGAAGGTGTTGCTTAATGCTATCTTTGATTTTCGTTCTTGGGCGGTATTAAAGGTAAAGTTTAGTTTATTATCTATCTCAGGATCATCAGTAAAGTGATTGATCGTCGGTGGAATAAAGTTTTCGTTTAGCGCAGCCACGCAAGCAATAGCCTCTACTGCACCAGCACCACCGAGAAGGTGTCCAGTCATAGATTTTGTTGAGCTGATGTTAAGATTGTAGGCATGATCCCCAAATACTGCTTTGATCGCTTTGGTCTCTGCAATATCTCCCAATGGCGTTGATGTACCATGTACATTAACATAATCGACATCACTTGCATTGATACCAGCGTCTTCGAGCGCTAATTTCATCACATTGCGTGCTCCGATTCCTTCAGGATGTGGTGCTGTCATATGGTATGCATCAGCAGTCATTCCACCACCGATGATTTCACCGTAGATTACTGCTCCTCTACGTTTAGCATGTTCCAATTCTTCTAGTATGAGACAACCAGCACCTTCACCTAAGACAAAACCATCTCTGTCTTTGTCAAAAGGGCGACTTGCTGTCAATATATCATCATTGCGCTCAGACATGGCTTTCATAGAAGAAAATCCGCCTACGCTAGCCCTTGTAATAGCGGCTTCCGATCCACCCGTTACCATGATATCCGCTCTTCCCATTCGTATGTAATCAAAAGAATTTATGACTGAATGGGTTGACGAAGCGCAAGCTGAAACTACACCATAATTTATGCCTCTAAAGCCGTATTTAATGGATATGTGACCCGGAGCAATATCTCCGATTAGTTTGGGTATCAAAAACGGTGAATACTTAGGTTCTCCTGTCCAATGAGCGGCTTCAGTTATGTCGTGCTCTATTGTCTCAAAGCCTCCTATTCCTGTCCCCCACACAACACCAGCTCGATCTAAATCAATGGACTCAAGATCTAAACCAGACGATTCCATGGCTTCGTGGGCCGCACAAATGGCATATTGAGCAAAAGGGTCGAGACGTCGAACTTCTTTTTTGGGGATGACTGTTTCTACATCAAAATTTTTGATTTCGCATGCAAACCTAACCTTAAAAAGGGATGCATCAAACCTTGTTATAGCACCTGCGCCACTTACTCCAGCCTTTAAACTATTTACATAGTCCTTGTAGCTATTGCCTATCGGCGTTAGTGCTCCCATACCTGTAATAACGACTCTTCTCATATTGAATAAGATAAAAGATTCTAGTTGGAAATATAGAGGTGAATCAACGGAGATCGCTTACGAGCTAAATCCACCATCAAAATTAATACTAATCTATCAACAATGGACAACGATTAGAGTTTATTTTATAAGGTTTTTGAAAAAAAAATCCACAAAAACAAAATTTGCTCTTGTGGATTTATTCCTTAATTATCGAACAAGCTTAGGCTTTGCTAGCTTCCAGAAACTCGATTGCGTTACCTACTGTTTGGATCTTCTCAGCTTGGTCATCTGGAATAGAAACATCAAACTCTTTTTCAAACTCCATAATCAACTCTACGGTGTCAAGTGAATCTGCACCTAGGTCATTTGTGAAGCTTGCTTCGTTTGTTACTTCCGACTCATCAACGCCTAATTTGTCAATGATGATTTTTCTTACTTTTTCTGCTATTTCTGACATTTTTACAATTGTTTGTAATTAGGATGCAAATTAAGCTAATCGAATTCGCATAAAAAAATATTTGTCACACTATTTAATATTAAAGATTTTAATAATATTAATTAACTCATTGTAAATCAATAATTTATATACAAATTTTATCTGTTTATTTGACACTGAGTTTAGTTTATTTAGGTATCCATGTTTCATCCAACTCTACCTTTTTCGATAAAATGACTCGATCTACTTCCTATTTCAATTTCTTCATTGCGCCGTTTTTAACAATTTTTTAATACAAAAGCGATTTTGTGACGTATACATTCTTGCTTACAGTAGATAATTTTGATAAAATGCTCAATTTGAGTATTATCTTGTTTAATATTTGGCAAAAATACTTTCATATAAAATTCATGGTAGGTTTATTGATTGATTACTTCGCAACTATTCTCTATCTAAAGTTGATTATTGTGAAATATAAACTATCTTCGCCCTTCTTTTTCATCACACTACATAATTACCATATAAAGATTAGATGGCAGCGCTTATTTCAACACCTTCACATCGTAAAACAAAGATTGTAGCTACGATCGGCCCTTCTTCCAATACCAAAGAAAACATCATTGACCTTATCAAGGCCGGAGCTAATATCTTTAGACTTAATTTCTCTCATGGGACACATGAAGACCACCAAAAGGTCATAAATCACATCCTAGAAATAAATGAAAAATATAATGTACACATAGGTATTCTTGCCGATTTGCAAGGTCCAAAATTACGTGTTGG
>JANMMV010000236.1:0-5095 GCA_031373565.1 Saprospiraceae bacterium | reverse complement strand
ACTGAAACATATAAAAACAATAATATACAATGAGAATTATAGGTGAGTTTGACAATGGTGAAACTAAGATTACAGTTTTTGTAATGAATGAGAAGGTTTCTATCAAATTTGAGCGTGACAGATTAGAGATTATCCATAAATTTAGGGATGGCGCGGGTGTACAAAACGAAAGCGATGCCCGAGAGTACTGTGATGATGTGCTTATGTCAGAAGTAGAAAAGTGTTTCGATTTAATGTCTACGGCACGTATGGGCTCATTGGTTAGGAAATCTCGTGCTGAGAAAGAAAACGAATGGGACGAGATCGTGTAATATTAGATAACGATTAAATGGGATCAATGCGAAAATCAATCACAATAGGCATACTTGGCTCTGACGGTCAAGTTGGACAAACATTCAAAGCGCTAGCTAAGGATTATCCAGCGTTTTCTTTTATGTTCTATAGCAGAGAAGCGGCTGATATCACAACTATTGACTCTCTAAAGTCATTAGTAATGTTAGATAAACCTGATTACATGATTAATTGTGCGGCATATACCGCAGTAGATAAAGCTGAATCGGATGCAGAAACTTGTTTTAAGATCAATGTTGAGGGTTGCCAAAACTTAATCAAAGCACTAGAAGGAACAGATACTAAAGTTATCCATTATTCTTCAGACTACGTATACCATACTTTTGATGGTTTTCCTATTTTGGAGGATGTTACGCCAGAACCCAAGAGCGTTTATGCTACTACTAAATTACAAGCTGATCAAATCTTGTTAAGTTCTGAAATTCCGACGATGATTATCCGTACATCGTGGGTTATTTCTCCATTTGGCCATAATTTTGTCAAGACGATGCTCAGGTTGGGAAGTGAAAAATCAGAAATCAGCGTGGTCAACGATCAATACGGTGCTCCTACTTATACCTTTGATCTTGTCAGAGCTACACTACAGATCATTGAGCAAGATGTATCCGATCAATTTGATTTCAAAGTGTGGAATAACGTATACAATTATGCTAATGAAGGCGTGGTGACTTGGTATGAAATGGCTAGCTTCATCATGGAAAAAGCTAATTTAAATTGTCGGGTAAAACCTATCTCCACGGTAGAGTACCCTACCCCAGCCCAGCGACCACTGTGGAGCGTTATGTCCAAGCACAAGATCAAAGACAATTTCCATGTTTTGGTTCCGCATTGGCGAGAGTCGCTAGCAAAGTGTGTGTCAGCTATTTTGGATAAAAAGGAATAGGATCCTATGAAAGAGATCATTATAGATATAATTGATACTTGTCAAAAACACAGTAATGCCGAGTATGGTACTAAAATGAAATGGTATATGAAAGACCATTTTGAATTCTACGGCATCAATGCGCCACTTCGTAAGGTTTTGGTAAAAGAAATCAAATCTAGGCATAGTACCAAAGATCCTAATTTGATTGCGGAATTGTCCAAGCAGCTTTGGAGTCAACCATTTCGAGAACTACAATATGTAGGCTTGGATCTCATGCTTGGCATGCCCAAATCGTTTAACCCTACTCATCTTCCCACTTTCGAATATCTAATTACCAGCAAATCCTGGTGGGATACGGTGGATATGATTGCACCTAATTTGGTTGGGAGAATATGGTCTAGGTTTCCAGAAAGTCGTGATCAATATCTTCAAAAATGGGTAGAAAGTGATAATATGTGGCTCAATAGATCTGCCATCATATACCAATTGAAGTATAAAGAAAAAGTTGATAAAGATATCTTAGCAATGGCTATTTTGACCCATGAAAACTCCAAAGAATTCTTTATTCGTAAAGCACAAGGATGGGCACTGCGTGAACTCTCAAAGGTAGATCCTAGATGGGTCAAAGATTTTTTGGACGCTAATCCACAATTATCGGGACTTACGCATCGTGAAGGAAGTAAGTATATTATGTAACCGTCTTAATAAGAAAAATACAATTACATATTCTATGCCATTAGATCAAATGATTTTGCACAACTAAATCGTTATTTTAGGCAGTTATTTAGCCATCGCATAACTCATGTAAAATTCCAGTGTAGCTCCTGTTTGATTCAAACCGGAAGACATTCCAAAATTACTCAAAGCGCCTATTCTCATCGTCCCATCTTGATTTTCCCCCAGATTGGTTAAGATAACGCCACCTTGAAATCCTACAACACCCGCTGATTCGTAGCCTACGCCTGCCCAGAACGTATCTTCTTTTTCATAGCGTAAGCCATATAGCACGTTGATGATATCCGGTTTTACGACATTGGCAGAAATCATTGGCTCTATGTAACTGTCATAACTCATAAAGCGCCCGCCTATCAACATATTATAATGACGCTCTCTGTTTTGGTCAACGTTATTGATAAGTACATCTGTTGCAAAGACTTGGTTGGTTGACAATCCTGTAAAGAACATGTTTTCTTTAAACATTCTCGTGGTTGACATATAATACGCGCCAATCCCCAACGATGGAAATATACTAGATTGATTTCTACCAAGAAAAATATCATCTTCATCGTTGACTATTTGTCCTGAACCGTTAAAGCTATATTGTTGAATGTCAGCCGAAAGACCTAATGATAGCTGATCTCTTCGACCAATAATTTCTTTTAGCTTATATGCATAATTGAGTGACAGTCCTACTTTGCTAATTGGACCTGTGTTGTCAAAATGCAAAATAGCACCTGTACCCATGTTTAGTTTTTTGAATGGCACCTGAGCTGACACAAATCCTGCGGCCGGCGCTCCAGTGAATCCAACCCACTGCAGCCTAAAAAAACCGTCAAATTGCATAACATCTCCATGGGCCACATAAGCTGGATTAATTCTAGCTTGTGCACCTGGCATCAAACTGGCGTTAGACAATTGTTGTGCTTGCGTTGCAAGAGACAAACAACTAAGTACAATTATATTGATAAAATTTTTCATCTTAATCTAAATTTTGTAATGGTTTGATACTATTTTATTCCCAAAGGATGGTCAGTGCACTTTTAACTTTCCTATCTGCAAAAATTAATACATAATAGTAGGTGTCTGCCGGTAATCTCTCACGATTCCTGTTTCCATCAAATCGCTCTTCATCACTTTGATATCGATCCTTAGAGTAAACAACATTGCCCCAACGGTTATAAATCCTTAAAGTATTATCTGGAAAAGCTTCTAAACCCGCGAAATATAATACATCATTATTGCCATCATCATTAGGTGTAATCAAAGTCACTGCTTTGAACAAGCTGAGTGGATCATCAATAATGCTCACAACCAAGTCATCAACATATTCGCAGCCATTCTTATCTGTAATGGTAACTGTGAAGACTGTCTCTTCTGTAGGCATAACCACGGGATTACGGACATTTGATGCGCCAATTATGAGTGAAGTATTATCCCATTGATAAGTAACCCCACCTTCTGCACCCAACCTTATGGATCTACCTTTAATTACAATTGTATCACGACCAGCAGTCAAATTTAACGGCTCAAATACTTTGATTTCAATGGATTTTGAATCTTTGTTATTTGGACATTCACGATCTCCTACTTCGATGGTATATGACGCTGTCTCTGTTGGTGATGCCGTAGTTTGCGGCGTATTCGTCATTGATAGAGTTCCTGCAGGTCCTGACCAAGCATAAGTATTTCCGCCTGCTGCAGTCAAAATTACTGGCTCTCCATTACAAACACCTGGATTGTCTGCAGATATCGTAGCTACGACAACTGCATTACTTGTGATAGTGACAGAGTCTACTTTTGAACATCCGAATTGATTTGTCACTTCCACGCTATATGTTTTTACAGAAGTAGCAGTTGGAGTCCCTGCATTAAGTACTAAAGTAGATGCTGTAGAATTATCACTCCACTTATAACTTGTCTGCGTACCTGCACTTAAGGTTATAGTTTCATTAGGGCATATCGTGTCATTCAACCCTAAATTTACCGTAGGGCTAGCTCTTTTGACCACCGTAAATGTTAACTCTTTTTTGCAGTTGGCAGCGGTACTCGCTATACAAGTATAAGTGCCATCAGTGGTCACATCAATAACCTTATTCGTTTGACCAACAATTAAAACAGTTCCTTTTTTCCACTCAAATTTTGTTGCATTAGATGCCGCATCAACTTTCAAAGTTTGGCCATCGCAAAGATTATATGAAGGTAAAAGTGTCAGTGTCGGTAAAGGATTGATAGTTACTTTGATTTCGTCGCTGTTTGTGCAGTTAAAATTATTTTTTACAACGGCTTTATATGTTCCAGACTTATCGGCCACAATCGTACGAGTCGTGCCAATTTGAGTGCCGTTAAATGTCCAGACAATCGAAGTCTGATTTGCGCCTGCATCTAAGGTGGGAAGTGTTTCTCCTTCGCATAATATTTTGTCTTGTCCAAGATTAATACCTGGAATAGGATTGACTGTTATGGTAACGATTTTGGTCACTTCACACGCGGGGGTACCTCCCACTAAAACCGCTTCATACGCCCCAGCCTCAGATACTGTTAAAGTCAAACCAGTTTCTCCCGTCAAAACTAACCCATTTTTTATCCATTTTACGGTGGGATTCGTCGCATTTGTTACTGCCGAAATTGTATACGATTCACCCTGACAAATGGACTTATCTGCTCCTAAATCTAAGGTGGGCCCAGGAATCAGTGAAACCATTTTTGACGCTGTGGTTGTACATCCATCGTTATTGGTTACTGTCACGGCATAAGTACCATTTTGCGTAACTATTAACTTTGACGTATTATTACTTAATAAAGTACCATTTTGGCTCCAGATATATGAAGAACCGTCAGTGCCAGCATTGAGCTCTACCGTATTTCCAATACAAGCTACAACATTAGGACCAAGGTTAACGGTAGGTCTACCTTTGAAAGTAACTGTTGTCTCAACCCGTGTTTTACAACCTATTGCATTAACTGCTTCGAGAGCGTAACTTCCGGAATTCGTTACTGGTATCGTTAATACATTTGATGCTGCAATTGGTGCATTATTATAGAACCATTGAAGTGATTGATAATCGCTTGCAACGACCACAAGACTAAAGACAGCTCCTTGACATGGAGAATAGGTGATAGGAAGAGGCTGTACTGTCGGGGCCGCAAAAAACATAACCG
>JANMMV010000217.1:0-3392 GCA_031373565.1 Saprospiraceae bacterium | reverse complement strand
CTTCAACAACGCCAATAACATTTCCATTGGTGTTAACCCCATCAACAGTAGGTAACCCGTCTGTTGGATCAGCGGTTTATCATGATGGTGCTACCAACACAGTGGCTATTACACTAGCTGGAGGAGGTATTACAACTCCTGATGCAGCAGGCCAGTCTTTTGGAGCTCCCTTGCCTATCAAGATCAGTGACTTTTCTGCTTTTGCTCAGGGTAAGAGAAATGCCATTAACTGGTCTACATCATCTGAATACAACAATGATGTTCAGATTGTAGAAGCGAGCAATGATGGTGTCCTAGGATGGAGAACAATCGCAAAAGTAAAGTCAAAAAACAGCGCAACTGGTTCTAGTTATGCTGCATTTGATACGAAGCCGTCACTTTTGACTTATTACCGTATCCGTTCTATTGACTTCGACGGTCAAGAGCAGTATTCTGATGTTGTGTCCGTACTTCGTGAAGCTATCAAGACAAGCCGTCTACGTGGTATTGCTCCGATTCCTGCTGATGGATTTATCACAGCTGATGTCGAGCTTGCAACGGAGAGCGACGTTACCTACCGCATCATTGATGTAAGTGGCAGAGAGGTGATATCTAAGTCTTATCGTATGAATGAAGGTAATAACAGTGTAAGAATCGACATCAGTACATATCCTGCCGGTACATATACACTTGTGGTAACAGGTGCAGACTTACGTGCTAGCGAGCAGTTCATCAAGCAATAATAACGAGATCGTAGCTTCTTCGCTGCGATACAGTATAGATTTTAGAATAGCCTTCTTGCAGTATTGTGAGAAGGCTTTTTTTTTGTTCGGCATCGGTGGCTTCGAGTATCCTCAGCCACCTAGGTGATATGATTTGGCATTACGAACGGTGGCTTCGGTGATTTCGAGTATCCTCA
This sequence comes from Saprospiraceae bacterium, assembly GCA_031373565.1. Taxonomy (GTDB): domain Bacteria; phylum Bacteroidota; class Bacteroidia; order Chitinophagales; family Saprospiraceae; genus OLB9. The sequence continues at coordinate 2,494 of JANMMV010000217.1, read as the reverse complement.
ATCACCTACTACTTCGGTGGCTGAGGGAACTCGAAGCCACATGACGACATCGGTGATTTCGAGTGTCCTCAATCACCTACTACTTCGGTGGTTGAGGGAACTCGAAGTGTCGAAGTGCTAATTTCTAACTTGGTAGCTTTCTCATTTGGTTCGTGATGATAATCTTGCCCTTTGCGGGCAAAGCAAAACCTGACATAATAGCAATGGGCGCTGCCCCTTGCTATTAAATATTAGCTCTTTGGGCTAAAGACACATACCCGTACTCGGAGTTTTAGCTCCGAGAAAAAAGGTAGTATGCATGCTTTGTAATACCCAGTGGAAGAGACGCCGCAACGACCAGTATGAAGTTTTAGATTTATCCACAATCTTGTCACGTATCTAGCGTGATCCACAACTTAGCGTAATCATCAACTTAACAATTCCGCAAAATCTTCTAACTTAGCCACTAGGGAATTATCTTCTTAATTCGTATTACAATCAAATATCAAACAACTAGAAATGCGGGAAAATAGTCGTTTTTATACCTTAAAATCAATGTTTTAAACCATTTACTAATTTTTGGTATAATTTTTTGTTTCGTATTATATAATTATATTATCTTTGTAGGGAAAAAAAATCAAATTATTATGCACAAGACCTTAAAATTTTGCTTATTTATGTTGGTGGGTGTTCAGGCCTTCGGTCAGTTCGTCAATAACGGAGCTACTGTCACTATCCAACCAGGTGCTACACTAAGGGTGGAGACGTCATTTATCAACAATACTGGTACGGTTACTAACAATGGTACACTAGAAGTCCAAGACAATTTTGATAACAGCGCTACCTTCTTCTCAGGTACGAGTTCTATCGTAAGATTTATTGGAGCGGCCAACAGTAATGTGAAGTCAAATGCGGCGGTATTGAGAAATATTGAGATGTCAAAAACAGCGCAGAACATCACATTACTTGATCCATTGACAATCTCTGGCGATATCAATTTTGTGAACGACAACAATAAAGTTGTTTTAGCTAATAACAATTTCAAAATCAATGCTGGTGGTACAGTAATTTCTTCGGATGCAAATGAGTACTTCGCAACAACAGGAACAGGTAACCTACTGAAACCAATCAGTGCCAATGGTACTTATACGTCTGAAGTAGGCGATTTGACCAACTATACGCCGATTACTACTGCAATCACTGCAACGGGATATGCATCTGCTTCCACTGAAGTAAGAGTAACAGATGCAACTCATCCTAACAAGCCAGCTCCAGCTGATGCTTTTATCTCTAGATACTGGACAGTCAATCTTCCGGGGGTGACTGGGCTTACGTCCAACGTAATGACTGGAACGTATGCTGCTGTTGGTGACGTAGTAGGAACGCCACAGAATTCGATCAAAGGAGCTTCCTTTATATCTCCGAATTGGACGTATACTGCCGCAGCTACCAATGGTACAAGTACCGTTACAGGATCTACTAATGCGTTAGCTTCATCTTTCACAGGTATGAAGGACAATTTCAATATAAGTTTGACCGCATTTATTGAAGGATTTATGGATGGCGTTACTCCAAATATGAAGCCAGTTTTGCAATTAAGTGGCGTTGCAGGAGCAACAGGTTCACAAGCAGATACAGTTACGCTTGAATTGCATAATGCAATAGCGCCTTATGCATTAATTGCTGCCAGAAAAGCAGTTTTGAGTACGGCAGGTGTAGGTACATTTAATTTTCCAATGAGTGCGGCAAGTTTGCCAACAACTTATTTTGCTGTAAAGCACAGAAATGGTCTTGAGACATGGAGCAAGGTGCCGGTAACTTTTGCTGCTGCAACGGCCTATAATTTTAGCACTGGGGTGGCACAAGCTTTTGGTGATAATCTAGTGTTAAAAAATACTAGATATTGTATGTATAGTGGAGATATGACTTTAGTTCAAGACGGAAGTGTTGATATCGTTGACTATCCTATTTGGGAATCTGATTATAATAATTTTGAATCAGGATATAGAAGGGCTGACCTTAATGGAGACGGAAATGTTGACATCGTTGATTACCCTACATGGGAAGCAAACTATAACGGATTTGTCTCAGTCGCGAAGCCATAATTTAACTTTAAAATAGAGAAAATAAATATCATGAAAAATATATTTCAATTAATAGTTTTAAGTCTTGCGTGTGTGTCGCTCAATGCGCAAAAAATTCATGTGGATTATAAGGTAGTTAGCAAAACTAAAAACTCAGTTACTATTGATGTTTATGTCAACAAAACAACATCAGAAGAGCTGAGGATCACAGCATTAAATAACATTTTTACCTTTAGCAACGGTTTCAAGCCGACTGAAGTTGTATGGACTGCGACCCCTGATTTTTCTTATATTCTGGGCAATAGAGGAGTATTGTTGGGAGAGATGTCAAAGTTGGGAGCGGTACAAATTCCTAACAATGCGGGTAGTGGTTTAGCTCCTAAACTATCAGATAAGCCTATGAAGTATGGCACTTTGGTTATTAGATCTAA
>JANMMV010000213.1:0-2270 GCA_031373565.1 Saprospiraceae bacterium | reverse complement strand
GCTAATTGCTAATTGCTAATACCTGATAGGGTTATTAGGTTGTAGGTTTAAATGCGAGCCACGCGAGTAATCCTGCACCGACTTCCAGTGCTTTTTCATCAATATCAAATGTCGAAGTGTGTACAGGCGAAGTAATGCCTTTTGAGACGTTTCCAGTACCAAGTCTATAAAAACAGCCGGGGATCACTTGTGTGTAAAATGCAAAGTCTTCCGAAGTCATCCGAATCGGCAGATCCACCACATTATCAACACCTAGATAGTCAACCATTTTTCCTCTTACCCCTTGTGTCAATGCTGAATCGTTGATGAGACATGGATAACCTTTCTGGATATCGACTTCGGCACTGCCCCCATACGCTTGTGCTGTTTCGTTAGCGATTCTTTTGATTAACGTATGAGCTTGTGCGCGCCACGGTTCATCCATCGTTCTAAAAGTACCTTCCATTTTGACTTCATCAGGGACAACATTGGTAGCACCACCCACACTATTGATTTTACCAAAACTCAATACTGATGGGATAGCAGGATCTGCATTGCGAGAAACGACGGATTGCAAAGCAACAATCACAGCCGAAGATATCAGAATCGTATCGACGATATCATGGGGCATTGCGGCATGACCACCTTTCCCACGGATCGTCATATAAATTTCATCCGCACTCGCCATATACAAACCACTTCGCACGCCCACTTTTCCCGCTTCGAGCGACGGAAAAACGTGCTGTCCAATAATATGAGCAGGTTTATTTCTTTTGAACAATCCTTCTTTGATCATCATATTAGCTCCGCCCGGCAACTTCTCTTCGCCCGGTTGAAATATCAATGATATATTATGCGGTAGATCTCCTTTCAACTTATTCAATATATAAGCAGCACCGAGCAAACATGTCATATGTACATCATGTCCACAAGCATGCATACAACCTTCCACCGTTGACGCATAATCGTGCCCCGCATGCTCCTGAATTGGAAGCGCATCCATATCAGCCCGCAAAGCGATAGATGATTTCTGACCTGCATCGATCGTAGCAACGATGCCATGCCCCGACCATCCATGCGTGTAAGGTATCTCCCATTTATCAAGCAATGACCTTATATAAATACTCGTATTGACTTCTTCAAAAGACAACTCAGGATGCATATGCAGATGCCTTCTCGTCTCTACTAACATAGGCCATATCTCGCTAGCGCATTGCTTTATTTGTTGCTTAACTTGGTGACTCATCTTGGCAAAATTTTGACTAAGGTACTGTATATACGCTTAGGTATGAAAGATTCTATGGATACCACTGTCTTGTTAACTTCACTTCTGAATAATTGGCCTGGGTCGATCCATAATATCATCGTCAATGTGACCAACCCTACAGCAAACGCGCGCAGTGGAAGATTGATCAAAGGATGAAAAGGAAACTTTAAAAAATAAAATAAGACCCAAACGAAACCAAAAATAGCTGCAATCTTGAATAGATTCAATTTGTCTAGATCTAAGCCAAATTTAGCACGAACAAAGAAGTACTTGATCGCATTAAAAACAAAAAAGGCAAAGGCAGTAGCCATCGCAGCACCAACGATACCGTATTTGCCAATCAAGAAGTAGGCAAATATAGCATTGATGATACCCATGGTCAATAGGGCATACATATGGAACCTGTAAAAAGGAGAATAGATGATTATCAATGAATTGGTACCCGTCGAGATCTCGATCACCTTGGCAATCCCAAAAAACAAAAACAACTGCGTCGCTAGTTGAACATTAAGCCCACCCTTTTCACCGGGCATCAGACCTATGATATCAACCCAACTATGGTAAATCAGAATAAACATAAATAGCGCCACCGCTGCCCCGTAGATGGATGAACTTTGATAGATTTTTTTGACATTGCCCATATCGTTGTTGCTCAAACTATTCGATATCACAGGAGCAGAAATCTGCGAGAAAGCCTTGTTAGGAATGTCGATCACATTGCTAATCGTCAATACTAAACTATACGTACCTACTGCAACCGCTGAAATCATACTTCCTATCATAAATTGATCCATCCTCACAGCTAAGGTGGATCCGATGCCATTCAACATAAAAAACAAGGTATAATCAACTATCCCTTTGTATTCGCCCCTATCAAACATGGTTAATTGGGGTTCAGCACTGTGATTATCAAGCGTCAATATATAGTACACCAATGATATAAGCACCAACACATAAAAGCCAATGATATAAAAATGAAAATGCGCCAATGAAATCCATTGACGCATTTTTATTGGTTAATTTT
>JANMMV010000193.1:0-3088 GCA_031373565.1 Saprospiraceae bacterium | reverse complement strand
TTGGAAAGAGCATAAAGTGATCAGAATGGCGGCAAAATGTTTCATGATAAAGAATTTGGTGAGTAAAGAAAATGAATGTAGACCTTTGAATAGTGCAACAAAGATACAAATAGTTGCTTTTACGGAAAATAATCCTATTAAATAAGAACATTGGGATACTTAAATTTTCGAGTTATTGCCAGTAGCAAATGAATGATTCTTTTAGAACTTCTATATTCCTATGTTTACTCAAGACTGCATCATTTTGATTTCAACAGTTACCAAGACGAAGATGATCACAATTTCCCCAAAAAAATAAGCCATTCCAAGGATGTGAATGCTATTATGGTTAAAAATTACGAGACCGATTGTTAGCAAGCAGTACAGCAAATTTGCAGTAACAATCGCTTTTAGAAAGAGTCTCCAACCAGCGCCTACTATAAAAAAGCACGTTATCGAATATAGACAAAAAACCAGTGCAAAGATACTAAGGTACAACATTACATTGCGAGGCATACCGACAAACGGATCGAATAATGTCATCATCACCAATAGGCTGACAAAAGTCAAAAATGCGCCAATGCCGTCAATCAAGAAGATTGAAGTAGGATTTTGTTTGATTCTTGAAAGAATGGTAGCCAATTAATTGGTGATTATTCCCGATAAAGTTTTACCGTTTTAATCATTTTTCTATTCGTATCGTACATCTTCACGAGGTAAACCCCAGCGTTTAGATCACCGATCTCATATTGCGCTGCATCATTTCGAAAAACAGTTTTTACATTTTTTCCCAACAAGTTGAATATATCGACACGATCCACCAAGCCACCATTGCCAATCTGAAAGTAATTGCTGGCAGGATTTGGAAACAATTCAATATTGGATATGTCTATGTCTACACTATTATTCGGTGCTGCATTGACCGCGCTAATCGGCGCTGAAAATATTTGCCCTTGACAATTTTTTTCAGTAAATAGTTTGATCGTTATGGATGAAGACCCCGCAACTCCTCTTGTATTTAGATTGATATAAAAATGATGCGTTCCCTTAGGAAATTTGTTTGCTAAATTATTACTACTTTTCATACCACCTTCAGCATAGCAAAGGACAAGATCACATAGCTGAAATCCCCATTGTGGCGGCCAATTGGCATCAGGTGCTAACATCCAGTATATATTATACGTCGTGTCTAATGTGTTGGTGAAATAAAAATCATACTTCAACGTACTATCCACAGTGGTAGTAGTCATCGTAAGCGGATTCGGATTTACTGTTATCTGACCGGATAATGCGGATAAAGTAAAAGTAAAAGCTACGATAAAGAAATATTTTGACATATCTTAAGTTTTTGTTGCGTGAAATTCAGGATAAAACTACTTAAAAAAATGAAGATGCAGTATTCTCGTGAAAAAAATTTCAAAACACTTTTCGATTTACCTGATCTCTACATGTTCTCTAATCTCAAAACACCTCTAGGACATACCGCACTACAGATCCCACATCCCACGCATGAAGCACGAACGATGTCTTCCTGGCGCTGCGCGTAAGCTTTGACGTCGATACCCATCTCGCAGTAAGTAGAGCAGTTGCCACAAGATATGCACTGGCTTCCATTGGTAGTGATACGAAATTTGGACGTGATTACATGTTCTTTTTTTGCTACAGTAAATTTGACTTTCATCCGTTGGATAAGACCTAAATAGGCGGCCATCGGACAACCAAACCTACACCATACTCTACTACCCAATAATGGATAAAAACCTACGCCAACAACACCAGAAAATGCCGCACCAATAAAAAATCCATACCATTGGCTCAAAGATCCGCTATCTATCAAAAATATATTTCTTACTCCCGTGAATCTAGCTACTAATACGGCTATGGTCATCAGCGTCACAAAAACAAGAACACTGTGGATTACCCATCGTTCGATTTTCCATGCTTTGAGCGACTTGTCCGACAACTGCCGAAAAGGATCTCCAGCAGTCTCCGCTAAGCCGCCACAGCCGCATACCCAAGAGCAATACCATCTTTTGCCATAGAAATAGGTCATGATGGGTGTTATGACCAAAAACATAAATATACCCCAGAAGAGGACAAAATATCCAAAGTTTCCACTTGCTATCAATTCGTCAATATGCCAATCAAAAAAGAAATAATAGTTAAGTGGCCATACGTTTTTGAAGTCATTATAAGGAAGATTTAGACCAACTAAGATTTCAGGAAGGATAAATGCGAGTGCAGTCTGAAAAAAGATGATGGATATGGTCCTATAAACTTGATACTTGTTGTGTCTATACTTGTAAATAAATTTTACGCCCATCAAGATGATCGCTAATGTATATAAAGTACCATAAACGAACCATTGACTCGCAGGTTTGCCTTTGAGAAACATGCTGAATGGGTCAAATAAACCAACCAATCCAGTATTTGAAGCGCCTTCTTTTGCTAGTCCTAAAAGCTCAGGGTACCAATATAGAAGTACATAAAATCCTGTCAAAAATACACCCAATATCCATGCCCATGCTCCGCGCGCTGATATCGATTTGAACCAGACGCCATTGTTTTTTATGCCGGGCAGCGTATCGTTGTATTGCTCATAAGTGTACCAAATCGAACCAATAGATATCGCTCCCAACGATGAATATAACCAGCCAGCAGTGTCAGCATTTCTTCCCGACAACCAGTATACCATCATCGTTATTAATCCAAATGCAACGAGTGAAAGCGACATTTTTTGCGGCAAACGCATTCCTTCAGAATGGTGGTGTGCAGTAACTGATATTGATTTATAATTCATGGGTTTGATTGCAGATTATTAAGGTTATTTAACATTATGATTGCTCCTACGGAGCTACAAACAGATCGGTCCCATGGAAAAGCAACAAAAATAATTGCTCCGTAAAAGCAAAATGTTTGTAGCACCATCGGTGCGGATTTATATCCTAGCTCCTTAGGAGCGACCTGTTTTATACTGTCTATCCATTTATCATCCAAACAAAAACTTCTCAACCATACTCAGCTTTCGCTTCGACTTAGATTGCAAGGATTTGCCTGACTGCTTATGATATAATTTCAAAATTTCTCCTTCATACTGATCAAAAAACTC
>JANMMV010000188.1:0-1762 GCA_031373565.1 Saprospiraceae bacterium | reverse complement strand
GAAAAGACGGCTGCTTTTCCTATCGAAAGCGGTGCTTGTTCCCAGTAAGTGCCTAAATGCAATAAAGCAAGGCCTTTGTATAAATGTACATAGCAAAGTATGGCATTTTTTGTGCCTGCATCGCCGACTACGCCGATATTGGCTAATATCAGATCAGCGTTTGCCTTAAGTAGATTACTTTGTTCCCATAATCTTGCTACAACAGCATTACTTTGAACAACGTTTCCTTTGCCTGCTTGCAAGTTGGCTTCGTCCGTATTTCCTTGATTTAAAACAAGAAATTCACCCGCACTGAGTCCATTAGCTGTTATGTTTGCATACATAGGCGATTGTCGGCCTACGCTGTATCTAAATTGAAGGCCATTGCAAAGGGCTAAAAGTCCGGAAGTATTATTAACTACGGATTCATTTGAAGCTTGACTTGGATTTAAATAATCATCTCTGTAACAAGACGTTAGGGCTACTGACGAAATGATCAGCGCAAAACCTATTTTTTTAAATATATTATTCATATGTCTTTATTATATTATTATCAATTAATGTTTTGGATTAGAAACTTCCTCTTAATGCGAATTGAATAGTACGCGGGATCGGAACATTACCGAAATCTATACCACGAAGTCTGTCCGATACGCCACCAGCATTGGTTTCAGGATCATATCCATCATAACTATCAAATGAATGGAGATTTCTACCGATGATCGTGATTGTTAGTTCGCTCATACCTTTAATAAGCGTACTAGGTAATGCATAGCCCAATGAAACTTCCCTCAATTTTGTGTAAGAACCATCTTCAACTCTCCACTCTTCTATAGGGTAGATAGAGTGTATGTAGCCACGTGGTAGATCTCCTTTCAACTCTTTTTCTGAGTAGTCACCTATGCCTACACCTTGACGTGTACGACGGTCAGCATTAAATACATCGCCGCCATAACTTCCATCCAATAATAACCCGAAAGTTAATTTTTTGAATCTTAGATTAGTACCAAAAGATAAGGTGAAGTCGGGATTTGGATCTCCGATGACTTTTCTCAAAGCGCCGCCAGTAGGCAATCCATCTGCACCACGCTGAGGAGTATAGATAAGTCCAGCTAATAAATAACTACCATCCGGGATTACGTCGCCAGCTTTATAACCAACAGCAGTGCCTTTTTCTGTTTGTTCGAGTCCCCATTGGTTCAAAATATGTTTGCCGTCAGCTCCTTCTGCAAAATAAGTACCATAAAATACACTTGCCGGTTGACCTTCTATTAAGAAAATAGGTGCGCCAGACACGGTATTAATAGCTACTGTTGGTGATCCTAACTTGGTGATTTTGTTCTTATTACGACCATAGATTGTAAAGAAGTCTAAGCTCAAATCTTTTTTAGAGATCGCATTTACATTTAATGATAACTCAATACCTTTATTCTCCATTTCGCCTACATTGTCTAATCTGCTGAGTCCACCTTCAGAGGCGGCAAGCTGCTTATTGACCAAAAGGTCAAAAACGTTTTGACTGTAATAAGTAATACCAAGCCCTACACGATTTTTGAAAAACGCTAAATCTGCTCCTACTTCTATCTCGCTTGTGCGCTCTGGAGCTACATTTTCAAATGCTAGCTGTGAATTTGGCGTAAGTGTATTTTTGCCTAGGTAATTATTACTACCGATCAAGTTGAAACGATCGTAAGAACCTATAGCGGTAACCCCTCCTGCTTCACCAAACGATGCTCTGATTTTTGCACTATTGATTGTTTTTCCTAGACCACTATCTTTCCAG